>JALYUO010000649.1 GCA_030853735.1 Chloroflexota bacterium | reverse complement strand
TGAACTACACCGAAGCGCGCCTGTTGCGGATCATCAGCGATGCCGAGCGGGATTATGGGCCGGCGGGCCGGCGGATCGACCCGCAGCGTGTGTATGTGCAAGGCGGCAGCATGGGTGGCAGTGGGGCATTGGCGCTGGGCTTGCACTATCCTAACGTGTTCGCCGCCGTCTTGGCCGACGTGCCGATGACCAACCATCTGGCCGCGAACGGCACCGAGTCGCCGCCCGGCTGTTGCGCGTGGTATATCCTCACGGCTTCCACACTCTGGGGCTACACGGAACAGCACCTCACCATCCACCTGATCGGCCCGGCGGCCGCGCCGCTGCTGGCGGCGGAAGGCACCCCGATCTGGGATTGGCAAAACCAGCAACAGGAGCTGCTGACGCGGCGGGCCGCCGACACCGCGCTGATCAGCGTGGGCCACGGCACGCTCGATACGACGATCCATTGGCAGAGCCAGGGGCAGCCCTTCTACGCGCCCTTATATCAAAGCCGGCGCACCTTCACGGGGGCCACGCGGGCGGTGGACCACGGCACCGGCACCGGCACCTCGTCGGTCGGCCCGATGACCAGCTTCGCCGGTGAACCATTCCACAATTGGCAGGTGCGGCGCGACGAGACGGTGCCGGCATTCAGCTACGCATCGGGCAGCAGCCAAGTGCCGCCGCCGAGTGATCAGCAGTCGAACTATAACCTGGACCTGGAATGGGGCGCGACGTGGCACCCTATCGCAGGCGGGCAGCCGCCGGTGGATACGCCGAGCCTGTGGGCGCTGGACCTTCGCACCACCGACGGCAGCAGCCAGATCGTAGATGTGACCCCGCGCCGCCGCCAAGCGTTCTGGGTCAGCCCCGGCGTGACCTATCACTGGGAAAACCGCCGGCTGGGCGGGGGGCCGCTGCTACAAAGCGGAGAGGTCGCCGGCGACGCGGATAGCTTGGTCACGATCCCCGGTGTGATCATAGACGGGTTGGGCACGCGGCTGACAATCCGCCTGATCGCCGGCCCGCCCAGCCCCACCGCCACCACCACGCTGGGCACTGTCACCGCCACCGCCACCGCTACCGCCACTCTCTGCCCGGTCACGTTCAGCGATGTGCAACCAGCGGACTATTTTTACACGCCGGTGGGCTATCTGCTCTGCCGGCAGGCGATCAGTGGCTATAGTGACGGCACTTTCCGCCCCTATGCCCCCACCACGCGCGGGCAACTGAGCAAAATGGTGGTGCGGGCGTTTGCCTTGCCCCTAGACACCAGCAACAGCCCGCACTTCCGCGATGTGTCGCCCGATCAGGTGTTTTTCCCGTTTATCGAAACCGCCGCCAACCGGGGTATCCTCGCGGGTTATAGCGACGGCAATTTCTATCCGCAAAACTTGGTCACGCGCGCCCAGACGGCAAAGATCGTGGTGGGGGCGGCGCAGTGGGCGCTGGATACGCGCGGCGGGCCGCATTTTGTAGATGTGCCGCCGGACGACTCCTTTTACGCGGTAATCGAGACGGCTTACGCGCACGGGCTGATCAGTGGCTATAACAGCAGCAACGGCCCACAGTTTCGCCCGGCGGATCCCAGCACGCGCGGCCAGATCGCCAAGTTGCTGTATTTGGGCACCCAGTCTCCCTGAGCACGCCAGTGCGAGGTGCTTGCAGCCGTTTGGACCCATACGGTATACTGAGACTGCTTGCTCACGCAGGCACTATGTACGCAGCTTCGGCAGCCTGTAGAGCACTAGAAGCACAAGACAAACAAGGAGTAGCAGAACTCTAATGGCAGAAGAACGCAGTGCGACACAGTTTGTGCAGGGACTAGGCCGGCACAGCATCCTCATGGGCCTGCTGGTCGTGGTGATTAGCCTGGGCACGCTGCTCGGTGCGCTGAATATTGCTAGGGGGCTGGGCTACGAGGCCAAAGCCCTGATCCTCAGCAAAGCCGGTGCCCGCATTACCCTCCCGGTGACGAGCGCCGGCGGCGGCTTCGCCGATCCGGGCTACGATCCGGCCCGGCTGACGCGCAACGCGCAAGTGCTGCTACGCTCACTAGACATCGCCGACAAGGTGAAGGCGCGCGCCGCGCAGGAAAGCGACCCCGCCATCAAGGCGTTGGCAGCCGATGAGCGCACGACAGTACGCGGCCTGATCACCATCAGCAGTCAGGACGACCTGTTTTATGTGCAGGCGAAAACACCGAGCGCCGCCCTCAGCACCTGGCTTGCCAATAACTGGGCGGCGGAAGCGGTAGCAGCGGTCAACCAGACCTATGCCGCATCGTCTACGTTTCGCGTGAACGACGCGCTGGCGGATGCTCAGAAGCAGTTGGCGCACGACGAGCAAGCCCTGCAAGACTATCAGCGCACGAGCCGGCTGAATGAGCTGAACCAGCAACGCACCCAGACGCAGCAATTGCTGGATGCGGCGGCTAAAAGCAACACCGACGTGCAGATCCTGCTCTATAAGCAACAGCGCGATCTGGCGCAGACGTACCAGAGCGGCTATCTCAAGTATGCCGCCGATCTGGACGGGCAACTGCTGCAGCTGGCGGCGTTGCGCCACACCATCGAACAGGGCGGCGACGATGCGAGCATCCTGCTGGCGAATCAGGCGGCGCTGAACACGCTGGTGCGAAACGCGCTCATCAGCCCAGCCGGTTCCTCCGCGAGCAACAACCCGGTGCAACTCCAGGTCAATCCCAGCACGCTGACCACCCCGCCCGCCGGCAAAGCGGTGCTCCTGCAAAATGTGGACTCGGTGGTCACTGCCGTGCAAGGGCTGCAAACCCAGTTGCGGGCGCAAGCGACCACGCTGCAAGCGACGCTGGACCAACCGCTACCCACCGTCGCCCCCCAAGCCGGCCAGGCCATCCCGGCGGTGGTGCAAGGGCAGATCGCAGAACTCAACCGGCTGACCAGCACCATTGAACAGGTGAACTTCGAGACCAATCAGCTACAGAAAACCCGCGACAGCAGCCAAAATGCGTATGACCTGTTGCGGAATCACCAGACCGAGCAGCAACTCAACGCGCAATTCAACAGCGTGGTGGATGTGGTGCAACAGGCTGATCCCACAGAGACCCTGACCTCGCGCAACACCACCAACACGGTGCTGCTGACGACGGCGTTGGGCGTGCTGTTTGCCGTGGTGCTGGCGGTGGTGCTGGCGCTGCTGCTCACGTTGCTGGCCCCGCGCTTCGACAGCAACGCGCTGATCCGGCGGCGGGGCCGCCGTACCGCGGCGACGCGCCCGCCCCAAACGGCGGCGGACGAAGCATAGGCCCGATGGCTCCCACCGCCGACCGCGGGCGCTTGCCGGCCTGGGCTTGGGCCGGCGGGGTGGTCGCGCTCGGCGGGTTGTTGGGGCTGGGCGCACTGGTTGGGGCCGGCTTGGTCATTGCGCCGAAGCTCACGCTGCTGGTTGCGTTTGGCCTGCCGCTGATCATCCTGTTTGCGGCTCTGGCGCTGCGGCCCGCCACGCAACGGCTGACCCTGCTCGGCCTGTTCGCCCTCGCCCCGCTGACCGGGCTGATGAAGGTGCTGTCGGGGCAAAAGTATAGCCCACTGGCCTTTGATGCGCTCCTCGTCCTGATCTTTGCCGTCGTGCTGGTCCAGTCGGCTGCCCAGTTCCCCGTCCGCAGCTTGCTGGTGGGGTTGTTTATGGCGCTGGCGGTCGTGGAGATGCTCAACGCCAATGTCGTCAGCGTGACGATGGCGATTGAGGGCTTCCACAAGTTTATGTTTCTGGCGCTGGCCTTTTTCGTGGCGCAGGGGGCGCTGATTGACCGCCCCTTCCTCAAGCAGTTCACCGTCCTGCTGACCGGGCAAGCGACGGTACTGGCGCTCTACGGCATCAAGCAGTTCGTCGCGCCCACCGAGCTAGACCGCGCGCTGATCGGGCTGAGTGAGCCGGGAGCCGAGATCAGCTTCACCGTGGCCGGCCACCTGCGCGCCTTTTCGACCACCTCCAGCCCGTTCCACCTGGGCATCTATCTGGTGGGTACGATTCTGTTGGGCGTGGCGGTGTGGCGCGTGAGCCGGGGCCGACGCATCTGGCTGGGCGCGGCGCTGCTGATCCAGGCGGCGGCGCTGGGGTTGACGCTGACCAAAGGCAACTGGGCGGCGGCGCTGGCCGGCGTGGGGGTCATCCTGCTGGCGGGGCTGCGGCGCAAGGCCGCCTTGCGCGTGCTGGGCGGGGCGGGGCTGGCCGGCGCGGTGTTCTTGCTGCTGGTGCTGCCCACGGTCATCGCCCTCGACCCGTCGGGCGCGCTGGCCCAAGCCGCCGGCGACATCTTAAACCCTAGCAAAGCCGCCACGCTGACCCTGCGGACCGATTTGTGGCAGGCCGATATCCTGCCGGCTATCGCGCAGCACCCGCTGCTGGGCTACGGCACTGGATCAGCCAGCGAGGGGCTGCAAAGCCTGGTCCGGTTGCAGGGGGCGCGCGCCTTCGACAGCCACAATCTCTTCTTCAAGCTGGTGCTGGAATGGGGCAGCGGTGGGCTGCTGGTGTTTGCGATCTTGCTGGCGGGCGTGGTGCGCCAGGCGTGGCGGCAACGCACGCGCATCCGCGATCCCTTCCTGCAAAGCCTGTCCGTCTGGTGCCTAGCCTTCGTGGTCGCGGCGCTGGTCAGCGGCCTCGTTGCGCCGATCCTTGATGCCTATCCCGGCAATATGCTGTTCTGGTTCGCGCTGGGCCTGGTCAGCCGCATTGGGCGGCTCAACGCGACCCCCGCGCCCACTGCGGCGACGGCGTGAGCGGCGCGGCCCACCGCCTGCTGGCCTATGAGGGCCGGCTGATCGCGTTGCTGCTGGCCTTCTCGTTTATCGCGCGCGGGCCACTGATCGCGCTGCCGTTCGGGGGCGTGGCGCTGCTGTGGGGCGCGCGCTGGGCCGGCGAGGGGCGACCCTGGCGCGCCACGCCGTTCAACGGGCCACTGGCCGTGCTATTGGGTTTCAGTGCGTTGGCCCTGTGGCCGTCGGTAGACCCGGTTCTCAGCCTGACCCGCCTCGGCAACCTGCTGCTGGGCGTGGCCCTGGTCCAAGCGATCCTGGCGGGCGGGGCGGCTGTTTCCTGGCGCAATCTATGCGCGGGCCTGCTGGCGGTCAATTGGCTGTTGCTGCCGTTGGTCGTGGCGGGCACCGACTGGGCCGACAAAGCCTCGCTGATCGGCGCAGGGGGCTATGCGTGGCTGCCGCACTGGCTGCCCAACATCTTCACCAATTCCTACGGCCAGGCCCAGGCCGGCGTGCAGCCCAACCAACTAGCGGCTCTGTTAGCCATCCTGCTGCCGATTGCGATCATGTTGCTGCGAACGCCGCCGCCCGCCACCGCCCTAGCCGCGCCGCCGGCCACGCGCAATCGGGCCGGACGACTGGTGGAGCGGCTCGTCGCTGGGTTGCTGCACCGCCGCGCGCTGATCGCGTTGGTCGGACTGACCGTAGGCGCGATTGCGCTCACCCAGTCGCGCGGGGCATTGGTAGGGCTGATCCTGTCGCAAGGGCTGCTGTGGGGCTGGCCCTCCCGCCGCCGCTTGCTGCCGCTGGTCGGGGTCGTCGCCGGCGGCGCGGCGCTGCTGGTGGCGCTGGTGCCGTCGTGGCGCGCTACGCTGGGCGCGCTGTTCCTGCCCGCCGGGCCACAGCACTACCTGAGCAACACGCTCGCCATCCGCGTCGAACTCTGGCAGCGCGCCGTGCGGATGATCTGCGACTACCCATTCACCGGCATCGGCCTCAACACGTTCCCCAAGATCCAACCGCCGCTCTACCCGCTGTTTTCCTTCGCGCCCGGCACCTACGACTTGCCTACCGCGCACAATTATTATCTGCAAGCGGCGCTCGACTACGGTATCCCCGGCGCGCTGGCGCTGGCCGCCGTCCTGATC
>JALYUO010000621.1 GCA_030853735.1 Chloroflexota bacterium | reverse complement strand
CCTCACCCCCACCCCTTTAGCTGTCATTGCCCGGTGACTCGCGATTACGTACCAATTATGCTTTAGCCTGCGGTGGGGGCCGTGGGTGCGCGCTCAATCTGCATCATGTAGGCCACGCCGCCTTCATCGGTCGGCACCGTCGCATAATGGCGGAAGCCGGCTTTTTCGTAGCAGCGAATCGCGCGCCCATTGGCCGGGTCGGGGTCGAGGATGATACGGCGTGGGTTGCGCTGGGCGATCACCAACTCGCAGAACAGCTGGACCGCCTGCGTGCCCAGCCCCTGGCCCAACCGCCCCGCGTCGGCCAGGAACTGGTCAATGCCCACCACGCCGTCCGGCTCCAGATAATACTGGAAGTAGCCCAACGGCTGTTCCGCCCCCGCCGCATCGGTCTCGATCAGAAGGAAGCGCACCGTGTCGTCCTCATCGCCGTAGTGCGTCGCCACCTTGTCCAACGTATCGTCGCCGTCATCCCACCACTCTTTGACGTGCGGCCGTTGCAGCCATTCCAGCAGCAGAGGATAATCATCCGGGGTGAGTGGGCGGAAGTGGAGCATAGTGAGCAAACTCTTAGCTGATAATGGCGATAGCGCGACGAAATAGCGCGGGGTATTCGGGATCGGCGAGGTCCAGGGTACAGGCTTCCTCGATGCCAAACCAGCCGATCTCGCTGTGTTCCTCCGGCTGGCGGTTGGTGGGGGTGCCGGTCCAGCGGGTGACGGCGTAGAAGTGCATTACGAGGGTATCCGCTTGGCCCAGCGTGGTCAGCTGCAGCTCGTCGAGTTTATGCCAAGCGGTGGGGGTCACGCCGATCTCTTCGGCGAGTTCGCGCACCAGCGTTTGCTCCGGCGATTCGCCTGCTTCGCAATGGCCGCCCGGCACATCCCAGACATTCGGGTAGAAGGCGCGGGCCGCCGTGCGCTTACCCAGCAGGATCTGCGCTGTGCCGGCGCGCTTCAACACCAACGCGCCGACACAAACCTGTATCACCATCTTAATTCCGCAATCCACAATCCGCAATCCGCAATCGTCACACGCCCCGGCGATCCGTGCGGCGTTCCGGGCCGCTGCTGCTCACGGTGTCGAGATTTTCACCGGCGGTTATGGTGTTTTTGGGCTGTGCGCCGCCGGGATCGGACGGGTGGGCACCGGCGACGGCGGGGCGGGTGCCCAGTTTGCCGGCGCTGGTGTCGCCTTGGCTGGCCGAACTGATCTGCACTTGGCCCGTTTCGGCGCTGATGTGCGGGCGGCTGGTGCTGGCCGTATCGGTGGCGAGAATCTGCGAGCGCCCCCCCGCGCTGAACTCCAGGTTCCGTAGATAGCCGACCCGTGCGCCGTCGTCCAGGAAACCGGGGTCGCCGGGCGCGTAGGGATTGCCGCCGGCCCGGTTGCCCTGATAGGGCATGGAGAGCGCGCCGAGGCTCGCCATCGGCTGGTGGTTCTCCACGCCGTTGGCCGCGAACTCGCCGGGATTGGGCAGTGGCACCTGGCCGGGGCCGTCAGTCGCTTGCGCCGGGTTGATCTTTTCTTTCTTTTTCCTGCTGATTCCGAATGGCATAGTCTTCCTCTTTCCGGGGTCGGGGGTCAGGGGTCGGGGGTCAGGTTTGCCCGTCTGGCCCCTGACCCCTAGCCCCTAGCCCCGGTCTTTGTATTCGCCGAACACGCGACGCAGTGCGTCGCAGATTTCGCCGAGTGTGCAACGGTCTTCTACGCATTGAACGATGTAGGGCAGCAGATTGTCGCGCCCTGCCGCCGCCGTTTGCAAGGTTTGCAGCCGATCCTGGGCGGTGGCGGCATCGCGGGCGGCTCGCAGTGCCTGGATACGGGTGATCTGCGCCGTGCGGAGTGCTGGGTCCACGCGCAGCAGGTCGTCGGGCGGGGTGTCGGCGCTCTGGAAGCGGTTAACCCCAACAATGACCCGTTCGCCGCTGTCCACCTGCTGCTGCCAACGATAGGCGGCGGCCTCGATCTCCTCGTGGAAGAAGCCCTGTTCGAGCGCGGCCAGCGTGCCGCCCAGCGCGTCCACCTGCGCCAAGTACGTGCGTGCGCCGGCTTCGATGCGGTCGGTTAGGTTCTCCACAAAATAGGAGCCGGCCAGCGGGTCCACCGTGCCCGCAACATTGCTTTCGTAGGCGATGATCTGCTGCGTCCGCAGCGCAGTGCGGACGGAGCGTTCGGTCGGCAGGGCCAGAGCCTCGTCGCTGGCGTTGGTATGCAGCGACTGCGTGCCGCCCAGCACCGCCGCCAGCGCCTGGATGGTCACACGCACCACGTTGTTTTCCGGCTGCTGGGCTGTCAGCGACGAGCCGGCGGTCTGGGTGTGGAAGCGCATCATGGCCGAGCGCGGGTCTTTGGGCTGCCAACGCTCCGTCACGATGCGCGCCCAAAGGCGGCGGGCGGCGCGGTATTTGGCGATCTCTTCCAGAAAATCGCTGTGGGCATTGAAAAAGAAAGCCAGCCGGGGCGCGAAGCTGTCAATCGTCATGCCCGCCGCCAGCGCGGCCTCAACATAGGCGATGCCGTCGGCCAGCGTGAACGCCACCTCTTGCACCGCCGTGGAGCCGGCCTCGCGAATATGGTAGCCGCTGATCGAGATGGTGTTCCACTTGGGGACATGGGCGGCGCAGTAGGCCATCAGGTCAGTGACGATCCGCAGCGACGGCGTGGGAGGGTAGATATAGGTGCCGCGCGCGATATATTCTTTGAGGATGTCGTTCTGCACCGTGCCGTCGAGTTTGTCTTGCGCCACGCCTTGCTGCCGGGCCACGGCGATATAGAGCGCCAACAGCACCGCCGCAGTGGCGTTGATGGTCATTGAGGTGCTGACCCGATCCAGCGGGATGCCGTCCATCAGTTGGGCCATATCTTCGATGGACGCGATGGACACCCCCACTTTGCCCACTTCCCCTTCGGCCAGGGGGTGATCGGGGTCATAGCCCATCTGGGTGGGCAGGTCGAAGGCGACCGAGAGGCCGGTTTGCCCCTGGCCCAGCAGGTAACGATAGCGGGCGTTCGACTCGGCGGCGGTGCCGAAGCCGGCGTACTGGCGCATGGTCCAGAAGCGGCCCCGGTACATCGTCGGCTGCACACCGCGCGTGTAGGGGAACGCGCCGGGATAGCCCAAATCGCGCTCCGCGTCAAAGCCGGCGGCCTCCAGGTCGGCGGCGGTATAGAGCCGTTCCATTGGTAGACCGGATGCCGTCTCGAACGTGGGCTGCCGCTCCGGGCTGCGCTGCAAGGCCGGTTCGAGGGTGGTCTGCTCCCAGGCGTTGCGCCCGTCGCCGTTGCTCATTCCAGCACCACCAATGGCCGACCGTTCTCCACCGTGTCACCGGGCGCGACATGGATGGCTTTGACCGTGCCCGCACGCGGCGCGACAATCTCATTCTCCATCTTCATCGCCTCTAGCAACAACAGCCGCCCGCCTTGCGCCACCACATCGCCTACCGCCACGGTCACAGCGCGCACCAGACCCGGCATCGGCGCTTTGACCGTAAACTCGCCGCTCTGGGCCTGCTTGACCCCGCCGCTGCGGCTGAGACGGCGTTCGCGCTCGGTTTGCACCTGGGCTGCGATGCGCTGCGTGCCCAAGTCTACGGTCCAGCCGCCCGGCTCTTCTGGGTCGGGCGCGATCCGCGCTTGGTGGCTGGCCCCGTCCAGCAGCAGGGAATAGAGGCCCGGCTGCGCTTCGGTCCAGCCCACCGCCTGTGCCGGCTCCTCGCCCACCTGCACCCGCAACCCCTCGGCCCCTTCGCTGATGCGGACCGGGTATTCCGTGCCCTCAATTTCGACCAGATAGAGTTTGTCCATCTCTGTCCTATACCTAAATATCGCGCCAATGACGAGCGGGCGCTACTAATGACAGGTGCCGTGTATTGGTAGTAGCAATGACGAGTGTTTCCCAGGCGCGAACTGCCACGACTGCTTGGCCCGCTATCACCATGTCAATATCTAACGCTTTGTCACTGGCGGTAGCAACGCCTTTGCCGCGCAGTTGTGCCCAAAACTCCGCAGCTTGCCGCATTGCGGCAGTGGTGATGGGCAGATAGCTTACGCGCGTAGCAAGTTGATCCAACTCCTGTATCCCGACTGTTTTAGCGGCCCGCACGAGTTCGCGCCGAATCTCATAGTCCGCAATTTCCGGGACTGCAACGCGATTGCCGAGTGCGCCCATTCTCCGTACCCAGGCCCGACACTCCTCATTTTCTGCGGTGGCACGGGGGTTGGTAACGATGCCCAGTACATTGGAGTCCAAGACAATCAGTTGGATAAGGGGTCTGTTACTCAACGCTGCGACTTTCCTCCAGGGCTTGCTTCAGATACGCCCAGGTTTCACGCTGGTCCTGGGCAGCCGCTTCGTCCCCTGTGGTCCAGGAGTCGAGTAGTTCTAGTAACGGCCCATTGCGCCGGATCTGGCCCTGACGACCGGCTTCTATAACGCTTGCGGCTAGAGCTGCTTTGGCTTCCCTAACCGCATAGGCGGCCTTGATGACTTGCGCTCGGTATTCTGGGGGTACATCCGTCCATACTTCCTGCATCCACTGGCTGTGCGCCGCTTCCAGTTCCGCCGGAATCGCTGGAATGTCTGGGTCGGTTAGCGCATCCAGATGCTGTTTGATGAGTGTCATCTGGCACCTCCATTTCTGGCTGAGAATTACTTGGTTCTACGCGCATTATACAGCAAGCCCGCTAGATGCCTACGCCCGCAAGCCCATGCGCCGCCCGGTCATGCGCCAAGCAACACCATCCGTCGCTGCGTCGGCCCCATCAGTGCTGACCGAGGCGGGAGTGGTGGCGTGGTAGTGCGCGGCCAGGGCAGCGGCGATGGCGGCAACGCGAGCGGTGGCGGCGCGGTTCGCTGCGTCGGTGTGGTCGGCGAGGGGACCGAAGCGTTCGACAAAAGCGGTGTCGAAGTCGGCGGCGGCGAATTCGGGCGAGGCCAGGACCGCTTGCTGGTAGGGGATGTTGGTCAAGATGCCGCCGATGCGGTATTCAGCCAGGGCGCGGCGCATCCGCCGAATGGCCTGGGCGCGATCTTCGCCCCAGCAGATCAGCTTGGCAACCATCGGATCATAGTAGATCGAGACTTCGCCGCCGGGATAAACCGCGCTATCCACGCGCACGCCGGGGCCGCTCGGCTCGGTCAAGGTGGGGATGGGGCCAATGGAGGGTAGGAAGCCATGCGCCGGGTCTTCGGCGGTGATGCGGCATTCGATGGCGTGGCCGCGAAACACGATCTGCTCTTGCGTGAAGCGCAACGGTTCGCCGCCCGCGACCCGCAATTGCTCCTGCACCAGGTCCAGCCCGGTGACGAGTTCGGTGACGGGGTGTTCCACTTGCAGGCGGGTGTTCATCTCCAGAAAATAGAACTGGCCCTCCCGCGTGTAGAGGAATTCGATGGTGCCCGCATTGACATAACCCGCCGCCAGCGCCGCCCGCACGGCCACCGCGCCCATCGCCATGCGCGTCGCCGCGTCCAGCACCGGCGAGGGGCTTTCTTCGATCAGCTTCTGGTGGCGGCGCTGGATCGAGCATTCGCGTTCGCCCAGATGAATACAGTGCCCGTGCGCGTCGGCCAGCAGCTGGAATTCGATATGGCGAACGTGTTCCAGGTACTTTTCGATATAGACCCCGCCATAGCCGAAAGCGGCGGTCGCTTCGCCACTGGCGGCACGGATCGCGTCGGCCAGTTCGCCTGTGCTGCGAACCACGCGCATCCCCTTGCCGCCGCCGCCCGCCGCCGCTTTGAGCAGCACCGGATAGCCGATACCGTCGGCGATGCGTGCTGCTTCGTCGGGATCGTGGACCTCGCTCTCGGTGCCGGGCACCACGGGCACGCCGTTGGCGATGGCGAGCTGCCGCGCCGCCACTTTGTCGCCCATGCGCCGGATCGCTTCGGCCGGCGGTCCCACAAACACGATCCCCGCGTCGCGGCACGCGGCGGAAAATTCGGCCCGCTCCGACAGGAAGCCGTAGCCGGGATGGATCGCATCGGCTCCGCTGTGCCGCGCCACCTCCAAGATCAGGTCGGCGCGCAAATAGCTGTCCCGCGACGGCGGCGGGCCCAGCCGGTAGGCTTCATCGGCCTGCCGCACATGGAGCGCGGTGCGGTCGGCATCGGAGTAGACGGCCACGCTGGCGATGCCCAGGTCGCGGCAGGCGCGGATGATCCGCAGGGCAATTTCGCCCCGATTGGCGATCAGCAGTTTACGGATGGGCATCGGCTTCCTTTTGCATCATAATCCGTCTTATTCCGCATTCCGCATTCCGCAATCCGCATTCATCACAGCGGGATATTGCCGTGCTTCTTGGGCGGGTTGGTGTCGCGCTTATTGCGGAGCATTTCCAGCGCATCAATCAGGCGCGGGCGGGTGGTGCGCGGCTCGATCACGTCGTCTATATAGCCACGGGCGGCGGCGATGTACGGATTGGCGAACATGGTTTGGTAGTCGGCGATCAGCGCGGCGCGCTTGGCGGTGGGGTCGGTGGCCCCTTTGAGTTCCTCCCGGTAGAGCAGGTTTACCGCGCCGTCGGCCCCCATCACGGCGATCTCGGCGGTCGGCCAGGCGTAGTTGATGTCGCCACGAACGTGCTTACTCGACATAACATCATACGCGCCACCGTAGGCTTTGCGCGTGATCACCGTGATTTTGGGCACGGTGGCCTCGCAATAGGCATAGAGCAGTTTTGCGCCGTGGCGGATGATGCCGCCATGCTCCTGCGCGGTGCCGGGCAGGAAGCCGGGCACGTCCACGAAGGTAATGATCGGGATGTTGAAGCAATCGCAGAAGCGCACGAAGCGGGCCGCTTTGTCGGCGGCGTTGATGTCCAGCACGCCGGCCAGCACCATCGGCTGCTGGGCGACTAGGCCGACCGGGCGGCCGTTGAGCCGCGCGAAGCCGATCAGGATGTTGCCGGCAAAATGCTCCTGCACCTCGAAAAAGTCGCCGTCGTCTACCACTTTGCCGATCAGGGCGCGCATATCGTAGCTGCGCGTCGGTTGGTCGGGCACAATGGTGTTCAGGCTGTCGTCCTGGCGCGTGGCCGGGTCGCCCGGTGGCAGGCGCGGCGGATCGTCTACATTGTTCGAGGGGAGGAAGGAGAACAGCCGGCGCACCGCTTGCAAGGTCTGTTCCTCGCTGTCGAGCGCGAAATGGGCCACGCCGCTGACCGCATTGTGGGTCATGGCCCCGCCCAGTGCCTCGAAAGTCACATCTTCGTGGGTCACGGTCTTCACGATGTCCGGCCCGGTGACAAACATATAGCTGGTGTCTTTGACCATGAGGATAAAATCGGTGATGGCCGGCGAATAGACCGCGCCGCCCGCGCACGGCCCTAGGATGGCTGAAATCTGCGGGATGACCCCGCTGGCGAGCGTGTTCCGCAGGAAAATGTCGGCATAGCCGCCCAGGCTGTCCACACCTTCTTGGATGCGTGCGCCGCCGGAGTCGTTCAGGCCGATCACCGGCGCACCGGCTTTCATCGCCATATCCATGATCTTGCAGACTTTTTCGGCGTGGGCCAACGACAGCGAGCCACCAAACACGGTAAAATCTTGCGAGAACAGGAACACCAGCCGCCCATCAATGCGCCCATAGCCGGTGACGACCGAGTCGCTGAGGTAATGCTGCTCGTCGAGGCCGAAATCGTTGGCGCGGTGCATGACAAAGCTATCGAGTTCGGTGAAGCTGCCTTCATCGAGTAGCAGATCGATGCGTTCGCGGGCGGTCAGCTTGCCTTTAGCGTGCTGCTGTTCGACGCGGCGCGGGCCGCCACCTTGCATGGCCTGGGCGCGCAATGCGTGCAGCTGGGCGATGCGGTCGGCGGTGCCGGTGGGGGGTGCGAGGGCTTCGGGTACGGGTTCGCGGGATGGGTCGGCCATGCGGCTGCACTCTCTCCTCTGGATCACGCTGTTGGGATCATGGCCCCATGCAGGGCACGGGCTAGTATAGCATAGGGGTAGGCGGGGCGGCAACTCTGCCGAATGCGGAATGTGGAATGCGGATTGCGGCCTGGGGTTGGTTGTTCGCTGCGCCAGCGGGTGGCGGGTGGCGAATCCCATGGGCTGGGGTGTGGGTTGGTGGGTGGTGTTCATAGCGCGACTCCTTTGGTGTGGTGGTGGGTTGGGGTCCGTTATTTTTACCCCTCTATATATAATGACATCCAGCGGCGGGTTTTGGGACATTGGCGCAATTTAGCCTTGTATTAGGCTAGTTAATTTTACGGGTTGCGGTGTTTTGAGCCTAGATTTCACTTATTATTGAAATTGTTAGCTGATTAGGGGGCATTTTGAGGTGATAGGAGCGCAGTTTCTTCGGGAGATGTAGGGGCTGCACATCCTGGGATGTATGGTGTCTAGGTCTTAAGAGGTAGAATGGATAGGTCTAAAGATGTAAGGAGAGGTCCATCTTTCGGATGATTATGCTTGCAGTTGCGCTGAGTAGGGCATCGTTTCCGTGTGTTAGGCCGGTAGCGCCGGGTGAAATGACCTACTGCACTCTTTGCTTGCGCGATCCGTAGCGCCGCGCACGCCGTGCGCTACTACAGCTGTCCGGCTAGCGGACAGCAGCCTGTTGACGTGCTACTGAGCCTCGGGAGAGAGCCGACGTGCGCGATCCGCCGCGCCGCACACGCCTTGCGCTACTACACCCGTCCGGCACTGCGCGGGGTTGGGAGATTAACCGGTGGCCCGGTTAGGGGGCGAGGCGGAGGACGGCAG
>JALYUO010000590.1 GCA_030853735.1 Chloroflexota bacterium | reverse complement strand
GTGCCGTGATCATCGGGGAATCGGCACCTTCTACGGTCGCGGGGCGGAGCCACCCTCCTACAATCAAACTGAACGGCTACAGACCATTACGCGCCCAGGCACGCCTACCGTTCGGCCAGCAATTGGCGAATGACCTGCTCTTGGCCGTCATAGTCGCCTTCGCCGAAGTGGGTGTAGCGCATCTGGCCGGTTTTGTCCACGTAGTAGAAGGCGGGCCAGTAGATATTGCTGTAGGCGTTCCAGGTGGCGTATTTGGGGTCGAAAGCGACCGGGAACAGCACGCCCTGATCCTTGACGGCGGCCCGCACGTTGTTAATGTCTTTCTCGAACGACAACTCCGGCGTGTGGACGCTCAGGACGGTGAAGCCGGAGTCCTTGTAGCGGGCATACCACTTTTCGACATAGGGTTGGACGTTGCGGCAGTTGTAGCAGCCGAAGGTCCAGAAATGGACCAGCACGACCTTGCCGCGCAAGCCGGCAATGGTCAGGGGGTTTGAGTTGATCCAAGTGGTGATGCCGGTCGGTTCAGGGGCCGGGCCGAGGTTGCTCAGGGCGACACTGGCGGGCAGGTTAGTGGAGACCGGCGCGGGCAGCGCGGGCGCGGCGGCAGCTTGCGCCTGGAGGCGGAACTTGCCCAGTTGGGAGAGCAACACGTCATAGGGGGCGGTGTTCGTCGGGTGCAATTCCATGACGGCGCGCTCGAAATATTGCACCGTGTAGGTTTTGCCGTCGAGATCGCTCTTCTCTTGGAACTCATTGCTGATCGGCAAGCCTTGCTGGGCTAGGCCGCCGTGGGCCTCCCAGTAAGCGCGAAACTTGCCGCCCACCGTGTAGCCGGTTTCGGCGAAGCGGCGGGGGTTGTCGGTGCTGGTGTGCTGCCCGGTTACGCCTTGCGGGTACTTTTCCTTGAAGTGGAAGGTGCCTAATTGCGACAGCAGCACATCGAAGGGGGCTGCGTTCTCCAGGTGGCGCTCAAACACGGCGCGCTCGAAATATTGCACCGTATAGGGCTTGCCGTTGAGCGGGCTGATTTCGCTCATCTCGCCCGTGAGCGGGTAGCCCTGTTGGGCCACGCCGCCGTGCGAATCCCAGTAGCTCAGGAACGGGCCACTGACTGTCTTGCCGGTCTCACTGAAGGTGCGCGCTGAATCGGCTGCTTGGGTGGTCAATGCGCCCGCGAGGGGCAGCGCGACGATCAGCGCCAAGCCGGCGCGCTGCCAAAGATGTCGTCGGTTCATGGTGGCGGCTCCTTAATTGCCGGTAGCGGTGGGTTCGCTCAGGAGTTGGCGGATCACCTGTTCTTGGCCGTTGTAATCGCCTTCGCCGATACTTGTGTGGCGGATGTGGCCGGTTTTGTCTACGTAATAGGAGGCCGGCCAGTAGCCGTTGTGATAGGCTCCCCAGGTGGCATACTGCGGGTCGAAGGCCACCGGGAACAGTACGCCCTGATCCTTGACGGCGCTTCGCACGTTGGCAATGTCTTTCTCAAACGACAATTCCGGCGTGTGGATGCCGAGGATGGTGAAGCCGGCATCCTTATAGCGCGCATACCAGGCTTCAACGTGCGGCTGGACGTTGCGGCAGTTGTAGCAACCGAAAGTCCAGAAGTGGACCTGCACGACCTTGCCGCGCAGCCCGGCCAGCGTTTGCGGGTCGCTGTTGATCCAGTCAGTGATGCCAACCACTTCGGGAGCCAGGCCGCCGTCCTCTAGCTTCACGTTTGCCGGCAGGTCTTTCTCGACCGGCGCGGGCAAGACCGGCCCGCTGGGTGTGGGCGAAGGGACCGGGGTGGGCGAGGCAGGGGGTGCGGCGGCTACGGCGGCCACCGGCAGCGTCTGCGGGTTCGGCTTACGCAAGGCTTGTAGCTCCTTTTGCACACCAGTGCCTTGTTCGACGCTGTAGAGGCCGTTGGTCCAGCCGGCGGGCAGGGCGGCGGTGAGCGCATCTTGTGCCTTCGTGTCCCAGCCTTGCCAAATTGCCAGACACGTCAGCAGCATCAGCGCGCCGAACGCCCGTTGCAGGCCACCGCTGCGGGTGACGCGGCCCACCCGGCCGGCCAACGCGCGTCCGCCATAGGCGATGGCGATCAAGGGGATGCTTGCGCCGACGGTAAAGACCAGCGCAAGCGCCGCCGTATCCAGCGCCGCGCCGCGCGTGGCAGCCAGCGAGATCACGGTCGCCATGATCGGGCCGCTGCATGGGGCCCAGATCAGGCCGAGCGCCGCGCCAAGCAGCGCCCCACTGCCGAAGCCGCCCTGCGC
>JALYUO010000578.1 GCA_030853735.1 Chloroflexota bacterium | reverse complement strand
GTTCGCACCTGGGGGTGCAAACTCCTCAGTTGCTGGACCTGTCGCTGCTCCAGATCATTATCTGAATTACTATATAATGGGGGTAGACGAATTGCGCCGCCTGTAGAGAGGAGCCTACTTGCTATGACCACTATCGCCGAACCCACGACCGCGCCGGTGCCGGTCTTAGAACCCCTCCCCCCCAGCGCAGCGGTCCAGGTGCCGCTTACGCATCACCGCTTCACCGCTGACGAGTATAACCGCCTCGGCGAAGCCCGGATCATCGGCGAAGACGACCGCGTAGAATTGATGGATGGGGAGATCCTCGATATGTGCGCCATTGGATACCGCCACGCCGCCCACGTTACGGAGCTGACAAGCCTGCTTGCAGACAACCGAGTGGAGGGGATGCGCGTTAGTGTACAAAACCCGCTCGATTTGGGCCAGCGCTATCAGCCACAACCCGATCTGATGTTGCTGCGGGAGCGGGTGGACCGCTATAAAAGTGGGTTGCCCACGGCGGCGGATGTGTTGTTGCTGATCGAGGTGGCGGATAGCAGCTTGGACTATGATCAGCACATCAAGCTGCCGGTGTACGCACAAGCGGGGATTGCGGAGGTGTGGATCGTCAACCTGGATGCGGATCAGGTGGAAATCTACAGCCAGCCGCAAGGAGACGCCTACACTGCCACGCGGGTGGTCCAGCGTGGGGAGACGGTGCCCATTGGCGCGTTGCCGGCGGTCACGCTGCACGCCGACGATATTTTGCTGTAGGACGCGAAGGGAGATTACAGTTATGACTGTTGTCTTAGAACCGACCACGCAAGCGGCACTCCCCGCCGCCGTAACGATGCCGGACCGCTATCGCTTCACAGCGGCGCAGTACCAACGCTTGGGCGCAGCCGGCATTTTAGGTGCAGAGGACCGTGTAGAGTTGATGGATGGAGAGATCCTCGCTATGGGTGATATTGGACATAGCCATGCGGCGCACGTTGCCTGGTTAACGACCCTCCTAGCGCGTAAGAGCGAAGCAACGATGGTCGTGAGTACACAAAACCCGCTCGATTTGGGCCAACGCTACCAGCCGCAGCCTGACCTGATGTTGCTGCGAGAACACGCGGACCGCTACAACAGCGCATTACCCACAGCAGAGGATGTGTTGTTACTCGTTGAAGTGGCCGACAGCAGCTTGGGCTATGATCAGCGTATCAAGTTGGCGGTGTACGCCCAGGCCGGTATTGCTGAAGTGTGGATCGTCAATTTGGATGCGGGGCAGGTGGAACTCTACACGCAGCCGCAGGGGGCCGCTTACAGCACGCAGCGCATCGTTCGACGCGGCGAGACGGTTGCTATCGGGGCGCTGCCGGCGGTCACGCTGCCGGCTGACGATATTTTGCTGTAAGACCAGCGAGGAGCAGATTTGCTATGACTATTGTCTTAGAACCGACCACACAAGCGGCACCCCCCGCCGCCGTAACCATGCCGAACCGCTATCGCTTCACGGCGGCGCAATACAACCGGCTGGGCGAGGCCCGCGTTTTGGGCGAGGACGACCGTGTCGAGCTGATGGATGGAGAAATCCTGCTTATGTGCCCGATTGGATACCGCCACGCAGCCCAGGTTAGAGAGCTAACAACCCTACTCGCCGACAACAGAGTGAAGGGGATGCGGATAGATGTGCAAAACCCGCTCGACTTGGGCCAACGTTACCAGCCGCAGCCGGATCTGATGCTGCTGCGCGAACGGACCGACCGCTATAAGCGCGCACTGCCCACGGCAGCGGATGTGCTGCTGCTGATCGAAGTGGCGGATAGCAGCCTGGACTATGATCAGCATAGCAAGTTGCCGGTGTACGCCCAAGCCGGGATCGTCGAGGTGTGGATCGTCAACCTAGACGTGGATCAAGTGGAGATCTATACGCAGCCGCAGGGGGCCGCTTACAGCACGCAGCGCATCGTTCGACGCGGCGAGACGGTTGCTATCGGGGCGCTGCCGGCGGTCACGCTGCCGGCTGACGATATTTTGCTGTAGGACGCAAGGGGAGTAAACCTATGACCATGACTATCGAAGCCCCCGTCCAAAGCAACGCGCCTGCGCGGCGGCTGTTCAGCGTGGATGAGAAGATGGACGATGTTTCGGTTTAGCAATGAATATGTCAGCCTTGCCCGCACGGTCCAAGTGTGCTAAAATTATGTCAAGATGAGCCGACCTGACGCGCCTGATCCCCAGTTGCATGACCCCGCCGCGCCCTACGTGCCGGAGGGCGGGCCGGGCGTGCGGCGCGATGCGCGGGGGCTGGGGCGCACGGCCTGGTGG
>JALYUO010000544.1 GCA_030853735.1 Chloroflexota bacterium | reverse complement strand
GGTAGACATTGCGCGAACTGCGCGCCAGGCCGTCGGGTTCGCGCACCGTCGCGCCCACCTGGATCTCCACCGGGAAGTCGAGGTCGCGCACCATGCGGCGAATGACCGCCACTTGCTGCGCGTCCTTTTGGCCGAACACCGCAACCTGGGGCTGCACCAAGTTGAACAGCTTGGCGACCACGGTGGCAACACCGCTGAAATGACCGGGCCGGGCCGCGCCTTCCAGGGGCTGCGTCACCTCGCGCACTTCGATGGCTGTTTGGAAGCCCGGCGGGTAGATGTCGGCGGCGGTGGGTAGGAACACCCAGTCTACACCGGCGGCCGCCAGCAGGGCTAAGTCGCGGGCCTCGTCGCGTGGGTAGCGGCTCAGGTCGTCGGTCGGCGCAAACTGCGTCGGGTTGACGAAAATGCTGACCGCCACCAGATCCGCCGTAGCGCGGGCCTGGGCGACCAGTGCGAGGTGGCCTTCATGCAAATAGCCCATCGTCGGCACCAAGCCGAGGCGCGTGCCGGGCGGCACAGCAGCGCGGGCGGTGCGTAGGTCGGGGATGGTACGGTAGGTGTGCATAGTTCAGTAGGCAGTAGGCGGTAGGCAGTCGGCAGTCGGCAGCGTGGCGGTTTAGCGGTGGGGGAGCCTGTCGCTGTTAGGGAATGCGGCAAAACTAGGCCACTGGGTCTTGAATCTCCGCTTCGTGATCCGGCGTGGCTCAAGCATTCGGCGCACTTGCCTTAGTCGTCCCGCCCCCACCATAGCGCACCTCGGCCTCTGGCCCCACAAGCGGCTCCTCCGGCACGGCTGGCTCCTGATCCCGGTCCCCTGGTCCCTGGCCCCCGCCCGGCTCCAAGCCCGCGAAGATGGCCGGGTCCACATCAATCGTCTGCTCAGGACCGGGGAAGGTGCCGGCTTGCACGTCGGCGAGGTAGCAGCGGAAGGCTTCGGCGATCAGGTCGCCGATGGGCGCGTAGATGCGGGCGTGTTTGGGCGTGTGGTCGGGATACCAGCCGAGCAAGTCGTGCAGCACCTGCACCTGGCCGTCGCACTGCGGCCCGGCCCCGATACCGATGGTCGGGATGGTCAGGCGGCGGCTGATGATGCCGGCCAGCGTGGCGGGCACCGTTTCGAGCACCAGCGCGAAGCAGCCCGCGTCTTGCAGCGCCAGCGCGTCGTCGAGCATTCGGGCGGCGGCGGCGGGCGTTTTGCCCTGCGCCTTCCAGCCGCCCAACTGATTGACCGATTGCGGGGTCAGCCCCAGGTGGCCCATGACGGGGATACCCGAATCCACCATGCGCCGGATGGTGGGCGCGGTGTCGGCCCCCTCCACTTTGACTGCGCCCGCGCCCGCCTCTTGCAGCAGCCGCCCGGCATTGCGGAGCGCCTCGTCGGGGTTGCCGCGATAGCTGAGGAAGGGCATATCGCCGATGATCAGCGCGGTGCGGTTGCCGCGCACCACGGCGGCGGTGTGGTGCAGGATCATGTCCAGCGTCACCGGGATGGTACTCGCGAAGCCGAGCATGACCATGCCTAGCGAGTCGCCCACCAGGATCAGCGGGATTTCGGCCTGCTCCACGATGCGGGCGGTGCTGTAGTCATAGGTCGTCACCATGGCAATGCGCTGCCCTTTGCGCTTCATCGTGGCGAGTTGGGTGGTGGATACGCGCGTTTGCATCTTATTCCAAGACCTCTAAGTTGGTGAGCGGCACCCAGACCGGCGCGCCACCACCGGCCAGAGCCACTTCGGCGGCCAGGGCGCTGAGGCCCGACGGCAACGACTGTTTGCCGCTCGATAGGGCGGTGATGCGGCCCGTTTGGCCCAGATAGGGCGGGGCGATCAGGCGCACGAGCGCGCGGACGCTGGGCGCGGGGGCGGTGGTCTCATAGGGCGCAGTGCCGGCGGCACGGGCCAGCGGCACAATGATCTCTGGGCGGCGCAAGCCGTTTCGCAGTTGGGTCGTGCCGTCCACCGATACTTCTTGGCCGTCGAACGAGGCCAGCAGTTCCCAGGCTTTGCTGGTCATCGGCCCGCGGCCAAAGCCTTCCACCACAATGAGCGTGAGGGGCGGGCGGGCGACCGGTTGCGCGCTGACGACCGGCGGCGGGAACTCCCAGCCGCGCCGGCCCAGCTCCCAGCCGGCCAAGCCTTCGCTGTAGCCGAGGAAAGCGCGCAATTCGGCCTCCGGGATGCTGCCGACGATCACCGCGCGCACATTATGCTCGACGGCGCGTTGCAGGGCCGCCGCCGTGGTGGTTCCGCCGCCTAGCACGATAGCGTAGGCCAGGCGCGCGCTGATGCCCTCGGCGGTCAGTTCCTCGTCGGGGCCGGTCACGGCCACTTGCAACACCCCATGTCCCTCGCCGCCCACGCCGACGATACCGCGCACCAGGGCGGCGGGCGTGTCAATCACTACGCCGCGATAGGGGATGTGTTCCGTCACCACGCCGTCAATATTGGCGGTCAGCTCGAATTGCGTGCCGTTGGGCGTAACCGTGGCGCTGCCGTTCACCGGATCATAAGCGGTCAGGGTGCCGGCGACGGGGCTGCGAACCAGCAGTTTTTTGCTCAAACCTTGCCGCCGTTGGGCCAGCGTGTCGCCCTCCATGATCGCCGCGCCGACCGGGCGGCTCAGAAAGCGCACGCCCGCTTTCGGCTGCACGCCTAGCGGCCCGGCCACCGGCACCTGCTGCGGTGTGCTGGGCATGGTCGCGCGGGCCACAATGTCGTCAGCAGACACGCGCGCGCCAATCCGCACCACGATGTCGCCGGCCACCGGCAAGCGGCGCGTTTTGCGGACCATGATGTTCGGTGCGATGGTCGGCTGCGCGGTGGGATAGTACAGGCTCACGGGTCATCCTCTCGTTTAGGAAACTCCAGCGGCGCAGTGCCTTTGCTGGGCAGGTTGAGCTTGCCGGTGTTCCCGGTGCGGCGCACAGGTGGCAGCGTGGCCGGACCGGCGGCGGGCGGTGCGATCACCACGGGCGCGCTATCCACGCTGCGAACCGGCGGCAGCAGGCCCGGATCGGGCACCGGGCTGGGCAGGTTGGCCGCCGGACCCCACCCCCCGACCCCCTCCCCTGAAGGGAGAGGGGGAGTCTGTATCATGCTCCCTTCCCCCTTCAGGGGAGGGGTCGGGGGAGAGGTCGGCGCGGGCGAGGTGTCTAGCATCCCGGTGGCGAAGCGCCCGGTGGTGCGACCAAAGCGCGTTTGGAAGCTGCCCGGTTCGCCGGTCAGAGGTGCCGGCTCCACGGGGGCGGCGGGCACCGGGCCGGGCGGCGGGGCGGTCGGTTCGGGAGTCAGGCTGAAATCCTCTTGCGCGGTGTAGGCGCGCAACGCTTGGCCCCAGGTGAGCAGCCGCGCGGCGCGCGTGGCCGGGTCGCTGGGCAGCACCAGGGGGCGGCCGCGCGCGTCAATAATCAGCCCGATCAGCCCGCCTTTGATCTCTTCGCCCGGCTTGGTCTGCACCGGCTTGCCCGGCTCGTCGCTGCCGATGTGGAAGGTGGGGCCGGGCTTGACGCGCAACGAAGCGCGCTGCTCTGGGCGCAGCGGGATCACCTCGATGTTGCCGTAGGGCACCTCAATCGTGATCGTGCCGGCCTCCGCATATTCCACCGTGACTTCGACGGCAATGGGTGTGCCTTCGGGCGGCGGGCCGAGCGGCACCACGCAGGTGCCCAGCAGGAGCAGGCAGTCGCGGTCAAACAGGTAGGCCGCCGCCGCCGGGTGAACGGGAGCCAGCGCGCCCAACGCCGGCAGCATCAGCGTGCTGTCGAGCGCGATCTCCAGCGAACCGACCCCTTCGCCGGTCGGTTCGAGCGCGTCCAGCAGGATCGCCGCCGCCTGCCCGACGCGCGGCGCGTGGGCCAGCACGCCGCCCGTGCCGATCAGCAGATCGCCGGTCGCGGCGGAGCCTGCGCCGTCGCGCAGTTCATGCAGCGTATGGCGCAACGCCTCGCGGGCAAACGCCTGTTCCAGCGCCAGATCGCGCGTGCTTTGCGCCACCGTCCAGGGCCGCAGCACGCGATTGAGCGCCCAATCGTTGATCTCCTCGGCACTGGCCTCAAACGGCAGCCAGCGGCGCACCGCGTCGGGGCCGACCGCCGCCAACAGGTTGCTCAAGCCCTGCGCTAGGCCAAAATCGCCGCGCACAGCGGTGGCGTGGTGGGTGCTGTCCGTGCCCCCGGCCACGCTGATCGTCGTGTGGGCCGCGCCCACGTCGGCGGTCAGCACCTCGCGCTTATATTGCAGGCTGATATAGCGCGTCACCAGTTCGATAGCGTGGGCGGTGGGTTCGATCTCGCGCTTGGTCCAGTTCCGCAGCGTATCCAGGCCGGGCAGGGCCGGCAGCCCGCGTTGGCGCACCAAGCCCAGCAGCGCATCGCGGGTGGGGCCGGGGGCGCTCTGCCCGATGGCCGGTTGGATGTTGGGCAAGGCCACCAGGGTCGCCGTATCGCCCAGCGCGGCCTGCACCCGCTCTAGCGCATCGCTATTGCCGGCGAAAAATAGCAACGGCGGAGGAGCCACCGTGCCCCCGACCAACGCCGCCTCCTGTTCACGGCGGCGGGTCTCTTGCACCGCCTGCACCACCACGCCGGCCAGCCGCAGCAACGGCGTGATCGGCCCGGCTTCGACTCCGCCAGTCAACAGTACCACATCGGGCGACAGCGCCAGCAGCTTGTCAATTTGCGTGGCGGCCCAGCGGCTGCCCATTGCGCGCGGCGCTTTGCTCGTCAACCCGTTGCTGGGGGCGACCGCCACCGGCTCGTCTACGCTGATCGTGCCCAGCAGGTGGGTGTAGGTGCCGGCGGCGGCGCGGCGGGCGGCGCGCGTGCTGAACTCGCCGGTGATGCCGGCCACCACGAGGCGCACGGCGGGCATGGCGCTACAGGTGGCGACAAACACATCCACGCCGTGGCCGTCGCGGTGTTGCGGCGTGACGACGTGCCCGCCTTCGACCAGCGCGCGCCCGGTGGTAGCCTCCAGGTCCAGGATCGCGTTATAGACCCCCACCGTCAGGTCGCTATAGGGCGCTTCGGCGGTGGTCGGCGCGCTGCCGCTGCCGATGAAGCGGTATTCTTCGGCCACGATGTCTAGCAGCAAGGCGCGGGTGGTGCGCGTGCCGCAGTCTATCGCCAGGATTGATTGGATCGCTTGATCTTCGGGTGTATCCATCAGGGTGTTTCGCCTTTGGCCGCGCCGGGCGGGCCGCTTAGAAGGGCGGGTTAAACAGGAACTCGACGCGGCTGATCAGCGCGCTGACGAATGAGACGGCTAGGCTGCCCAGCGTTGCGCCGAGGCCGATCAGGATCAGCCAGCGCCCCGCGCCGGCCACGGCGGCCCCAGCTTGAGATCGCTGTCCATTGGCTCCCACCGTGAAGTGGAAGTAGTAGAGCGCGGCCACCACGCCCAGCACCAACACGATGCTGCCGATCAGCGTGGGCAGATCGCCGCCGAGCGGGTGCATACTGGCGGCGATTTGTGGCACCAGCGTGCCGGTGAGCGCGCCGCCCACCGCCAGCGCAGCGGCGGTGCTGACGGCGATGTTCAGCACGATGGTGCTGAGGGGCACTAGCAGCCGAAATAACGCCCCGTCGCCCGGCCCGACCGCCGGGCGCACCAGGCGCGCCAGTAGCACTAGACCAAAGATCAACGGCAGCCCGAACAGCCAGGCCGTGGCCCCCGATTGGCTGCCCAGCGCCGGCACCTGGATAAACACGAGGTTGCTCAGGAGCAGCAGGGTGACATAGCCGATAGACACGCCGACAAACAGGTGTTGCGCCAGCCGGTAGAGCGGGTTATTGCCCAGCAGATAGCTGAACACCATCAGCGTCAGCGCCGCCGCGACGATCCAGCCGATCCCATTGCCGTTCATGGCCTGCTCCTCCGATTGATCCAGCGATACGCGCCGCCGATAAAGGCCAGCAGCAACGCCCCGGCCAGCGTCAGCAGCGCCGCCGACTCGGTGTGCAGGCGTGCGCCCAACGCCGCGTTGGGGGCCGCATTGCCGCCGCGGGTCAGGCTCTCGATTTCTTGCGCGCCCGCCAAGCCGTAGATCGCGCTGCGTAACATCGCGCCGCTGCCGCCGCTGTAGGGCAACGCGGCGGGTCGTCCGCCTTCGGGCATGGCTGCCAATAGCGGCACCGCCGGCTTGGCCCCGGCCAGGCGGCTGCCCACCTGCTCGATCCACATCCGCAACGGGCGCTCATCACCGGCCAGCAGCACCACCGCGCCAAAATCGCGCAGGCTCGGCGCAGCTGCCAACAGAGGAGTGTTCGTCACTTCGTGGTAACACACCGCGTCGTAGCGTTGAACATCGCTAATATTGCCGTTGATCAGATCGGCCAGACCGGCTTCATTGCCGGGCCGGTAGCCCAGGTGCAAATAGCGCGTGCCATACGCGCCGCTGCTCAGGCTTACGCCGCAGTTAATACTGGTGGTCGCCGTCGGAATCACGCCGGCGGTCACGTTAAGGGCGAAACCGGTGCCTTCGGGCACGGTGCTGATCGTGGCAAAGCGGTGGCCGCTGCCGACCACGGCTCCGGTGACGGCGCGGCTCAGTTCGTACATTTCGCCGTAACGGCTGGCATCCCAATCATAGACTAGCAGCACCGGCTTGGTCGCGGGCAGCGCTTTCAGGGTGTTGTAGAAAGCCTTCCCTGCTTCAGTGATCGGCGCATTGATCGTATCGGGGTTCAGCGGCGTAAGGGCCACGAACAGCCCGATGACGGCCAGCAGCACCACCGCGAAAATCCGTTCCGGCGTGAAAGCGGCCATCATGGCGTTGCGGGCCGGCGCGACCAGCGGGGCCGGCTCCGCCGGCGCGGCCAGCAACTGCTCGAACACCTGCACGGCTCCGGCGCGCGGCGGGCGGGCGCGGATGACGCGCACCATGCTGGGCGGGGTGGCGGCGGCGGTCAGCGCGGCGCTGGCCTGATCGATCTCATCTTCGCTGCCGCCCAGTGCCCGCAACCAGGCGGGTAGTTCGTCCGCCGCCGTCTCCAGCGGCTGGGGGGCGGGTGGTGCTTCGTGTACCGGCGCGGCGGCTTCGTGGTCCCGCGCCTGCACCGCCCGCAACCAGGCGGGCAGATCCGCTGCGCTTAGAAAGTCGCCGCCGCTTTCGCTTGCGGCTTGCGGCTTGCGGCTTGCGGCTTGCTCCTCGTCCGCCGGTGTACTTACCTCAGATTCGCTGGGGCGGCCGCTCATCCATGGGGGAAAGCCGTCTGCTACGGAGTTCTGAGTGCTGAGTGCTGAGTGCTGAGTTGCGGGGGCACTGTCCATCCAGGCGGGTAGGCCGTCGGCGGCGGGCGCGGCTTGCGAATTGGGGCCGGCGGTGTGATCTTCGGGTGTGCCGGTGGGGCCGCTCATCCAGGCGGGCAGGCCGTCGGCGGCGGGCGTGCTGGGGACGGGTACAGGGTCGCTCATCCAGGCAGGGATTACCCCGTCGGCCACGGTCGGCGGCGTGGCCTCGTCCTCGTCTTCGTCGTCTAGCGGTAGCAGTTTGCCGGTGAGCGGCTTGCGGGCGGGCGGCGGCGTGGCGGGGGGTAGTGCGCCGGCTCCTGCCGCCTGCAACCAGGCCGGTAACGCGATGTCACTCAGCCCGCTCGCTCCTGAGTGCTGCGTGCTGGGTGCTGCGTTCTGCGTTGGGGTGCTGTCCATCCAGGCGGGTAAGCCACTCGGCTCATCGGCGTTCTGCGTTGGGGTTGCCGGGGCTGGGGCGCTGTCCATCCAAGCGGGCAAGCCGCTCGGCTCATCAGAGTTCTGAGGTCTGAGTTCTGAGTTCTGAGTTGGGGCCGGGGCGCTGTCCATCCACAGGGGCAAGCCACTCGGTTCGCTGGGCGTGGGCGCGGCAGGCACTGGTGCGACAGGCGCACTGTCCATCCAGGCGGGTAAGCCACTCGGCTCATCGGCGTTCTGCGTTGGGGTTGCCGGGGCTGGGGCGCTGTCCATCCAAGCAGGCAAGCCGCTCGGCTCATCAGAGTTCTGAGGTCTGAGTGCTGAGTTCTGCGTTGGGGCCGGCGCACTGTCCATCCAGCTGGGCAGGCCGCTCGGCTCATCGGAGTTCTGAGGTCTGAGTGCTGAGTTCTGAGTTGGGGCCGGCGCGCTGTCCATCCACAGGGGCAAGCCGCTCGGCTCCTCGGAGTTCTGAGTTCTGGGTTCTGAGTTCTGCGTTGGGGCCGGGGTGCTGTCCATCCAGGCGGGCAAGCCACTCGGTTCGCTGGGCGTGGGCGCGGTAGGCACTGGTGCGACGGGCACGCTGTCCATCCAGGCGGGCAAGCCGCTCGGCTCGTCGGCGCTCTGCGTGGGGGCTGCCGCAGACGGCGCGCTGTCCATCCATAGGGGCAAGCCACTCGGCTCATCGGAGTTCTGAGTTCTGAGTTCTGAGTTCTGAGTTGGGGCTGGGGCGCTGTCCATCCACAGGGGCAAGCCACTCGGTTCGCTAGGCATGGGCGCGGCAGGCACTGGTGCGACAGGCGCGCTGTCCATCCAAGCGGGCAAGCCGCTCGGCTCTAGGGGCACGGGCGCACTTGCCGCCGCTTCGTCTACAGGGAAGGGAGCCGGCGGGTCGGTCGGCGCGGCAGCGGAGTCGGGGGCCGGCGCAAACCGTAGCCAAGCGGGCAGCATATCGGCGGGCGCGGGCATGGCGGGCGTGTCCGGCGGGGCGGGGCCGCTCATCCAGGCGGGTAGCGCGTCGGCCGCGCTGGGCACCGGCGCGCTGGGGGGCGGGGCCTCCCTCTCGTCCGCAGCGGGCGCGTGCATCGCGCCGCGCAACTGCGCCAGCCAATCCGGTGTCCCACTGTCGGCAGGTACGGCAGCAATGGGGGCCGGATCGCCGCGTAAATCAAGATCCGGCTCCGACTCCGGCGCGGCAGGCGGGCTATCATCGCGCAACGAGTCGAGCCAACTCATGTTGCCGGCGGCGGGTGCGGAGCCGCCAAACAGTGCGCGCGACCGCTGCTCCGGCGGGTCGCCCGCTAGCCGTCGGCGGGCCGCATCGGGCGGCCCATCCTCGTTGCCGGCCAAGACCTCCCGCTGGCGTTCCAGGTTGAGCGCGATCTGCGCCGCCGCCGAGAGGGGCACGGCCGGTTCCGGCGGCGGGCGCAAGATGTCGAGGTCGGCCTCGTCAAGCCCGCTTTGCAGCACCACGCGCGCGCCGCAAGCGGTGCAGAAAGCAGCCTCCGGCGCGTTGACCGTCATGCACATGGGGCAACTGCGTCCGCCCGGCGTACCCTTGCCGGGGGCCACCGCCAGCGCCTGCCCACACTGGCTGCACGTCTGGCTGCCGCTGGTATTCCATTCTCCGCAATGCGCGCAGTACATGGCCTCGGTCCTCTATGCTTTGCCGCTAGTTGTTAGTTGACGTAGGGGCGATCAATGCCCAGCAGCACGCGCAAACTGGTGGCGATGGCTCCGAGCGCGCTGCCGATCACAATGCCGCGCAAGCCCGCCAGCGCCGGGTACGCCACCACCCAGTCTTTGATGCCGGCTATCGTACTCAGCGGCCCCTCCTGGCTCCAGGGCGCGGTGCCGACAATGACCAGCAGGGCCACGGCCAACACGGCCCACGCCGCGCTCGGTCCCGCCCGCAAGGCCCGAAATGCCGCCGCCGCCACGAAAAAGGTCAGCAGGGCGAACAGGCTGCTGCCGATAGGCTGGTAGATCCAATCAAAGATCCACTGCACGTTGCGGTCGCCGATGCCGGTGCCGCTAAAGCCAAGCAGGGGCACCAGTAATGCACCGCCGACCAATGCTACGCTGTAGGGCCAGCCGGCGCGACGGGCCAGAATACGCCCCAAATGGACGCGCAATACATTGCCAAACCCCAGCAGCAGGGCAAACACGATGATCGTCGTCGTCCAATTGCTGAACAGCCGGACCATCGCGCCCGCCTGGTCGGGGGCCAAAAAGCCGAACAGCACCAGCCCGCCGACGATGATGCTGACGGCGAGGTTCAGCGCGACGGCCGGCTGGATGCGGCGGCGTGGCACGGTCGGCGCGGGGCCGGCGGCTCCCCGGCGGCGGGTCATCGGCTCGCCCCCAATAGGGTATCAAGCGGAATGCCGGCGGTTGCCAGCAGGGTGCCCAGCAGGATCAGCGCGATGATCAGCCCGCGCAGCAGGTCTTGCGCGCGGATGCTGGCCTGGTGCGCGGGGTGGGCATCCAGATATGCGCCCGCCGTGTAGATTTCCTCGCCGATCAGGGTGTGGTCGGCTCCCAGCAACATGGTCGCCAGGGCGGCAGGGTTGGTGGCTCCGGCCACAGCGGGCACCCCGGCGCGGCGCTGGGCCTCGCCGACCAGCAGATACTCGGCTCCCCAGTTGCCGACCAGCAGCGCATTGCTCACGCCTTCGAGTTCGCTGAGGTCGGCGGCGGCGGCGGCGTAGGCCAGTGGGTCGTGGTGGGCCAGCATTCGCACGCCCTGCGCCGCGCCTTCCAGCGTTACCGGGGCGGACGCGGTCGAGGCGGCCCCCACCACCGGCACTTCGTCGGTGCGGCCCACTTCGGCGAAGCCCGCGCGCACCACATTTTCGGCCAGCGGAAAGGCCAGCGCGCCGCCGGTGGTCGCCAGCACCGGGGTGCCGCCGGCGGCGCAGCGTTGTGCGGCGCGGCCCATCAGGTAGAGGCCGGCCAGCGTTTCGGCGGTGCCACTGGTGCCGTCGCCTATGGTGCCGGGGCCGCTCGATAGATGCGTGGTGCGGCCCTGCTCGGCGGCACGGGCAATCGCTTCGCGGGCCGCCGCGTAGCCGGCCAACGGGCGCAGCCGGTCCCCGCCGCCCCGTCGCATTCGCGGCGTGAGCAACAGGATCAAGGCGATAAACAGGATCAGGATCAGCCCCGCCAGCAATCCGGCGATCAGCGACATGGCTCCTCCTCGGTGACGGGGGCGGGCGGGCGGGCCGGGGCATCCCAGGCGGCCCAACGGTCGGCTAGGCGTGCCACGGCTGGGCCGGTGCCGAACAGGCTGAGGGTCGGTTGCAGCACCAGCAGGGCTTGCGCGCCCAGCCAAGCAAACGGGCGCACCATTTCTCCCAGCGGTGCAGCCAAACTGCTTAACCCGGCGCGGTTCAGCCAATAGCCCAGATCGTCCCGCTCCGGCAGGGAGGGGACGCAAACAGGCATAACACGTTCGGAATCGCGGGGATCGGCGCTAGGTTCAGGCATGATCCGCCCTCTAATGCGGCTACAGACGCGCGTCACCGCATCCCGGCAGCCGGCCGCCGTGTGGAATAGGCTCATTATAGTACAGGCCGCCGCGTCCGTCAAGCAGGTAACTGTTGGTCAGGTAGAATAGATCCAGTCTTCTACGTGCAAGCCCGGCACTAGGCCAAAGTGCTGTAGGTTTGCGGAGAGCAGCGTTGCATTATGGCGAAGAGTAATAGCGGCTATTTTAAGATCCTGGGTGCAGATGTTACGGAGCCGTAACTGCCGCAGTGCTTGAAACTGCGTTGCTGCTACAATATCGAACGGCAACACATCCCACGTAGCGAAGTAGATTTAGGACTTTCGCTTGGAGTGCCTGATCTAGGCACAAAGCAAGCAGTTGTTAGGCAGCACGAGCGAAAGTCCTAAGATTAAGACTTGGTTGAGCCGTGTATAGTACCGCACCTGATCTGTTACTGAAGCGGCGCGATTGATCTCAGCCATCCAACCACGCATTACTTCTTCAAAGGTGATGATAGTCGTCGTTACAGGCTGATTAGCGGCTCTTAGCCGTGCCGCTAACTGTGTCGCTCCTGTTGTATTACGCTGCAATATACTGAGGTGATCTGTGTCTAGGATTAGCATTCTTCCGTGCGTTCCGACTCGCGAATATGCCGTCCTGCGTCTAAGATAGCATCCATCACCGGATCATGGGCGAACATACCGATGGTCTCTTCCCAATTACGGTATCGTGGTGGTGGTGGTCCTTGTAGCGACAGTCGCGCAATCGTCGCTGCTGGGGAACGTGCATCCTCGTCGTCTACCGTGCTTGTGGTGCCTGCGGCTGCCGGCAGTTCCCAAGCGGCAAGCGCTACCCGCAACGTAGCATTGGGCGGTAACAAGGTGTCCAACACGCGGAGCCATAAGCTACGCTCCTCCGTGGATAGCGTAGGCCATAAGGTCAGCACTTGTTGCTCTAATTCAGGATCGAGGGTCTGCGCCTGCGTTGTTTGTGCCATTGCCAATCTCCTCTGGTCTACTGCCTGATTTTAGCACGGTTCGGCGGTCCGTATCAAGCGGGTGTGCTACCGGCGCTGCGCGGCAGCAAGCGATCCGCGCTGTCGAGCAGGATCGTCACCGGGCCGTCGTTGACCAGCGCGACCTGCATATCCGCGCCGAATACGCCGGTGGCGACCGGCAGGCCCAGGTCGCGCAGGGCGGCGGCGCAGGCATCCACCAGCGCACGGGCCGGGTCGGGAGCCATCGCGCCGGTGAAGGCGGGGCGGCGGCCCTTGCGCGTGTCGGCATAGAGGGTGAACTGCGACACCAGCAGGATGCCGCCCCCAACTTCGCCCACCGAGTGGTTCATTTTGCCGTCGCTGTCAGGGAAAATCCGCAGATTGGCGATTTTGGGGGCCAAGTAGGCGATGTCGGCGGCGCTGTCGTCTTGGCCCACGCCGAGCAGCACCAGCAAGCCCACCCCCACCCGGCCCACCTCTGCGCCGGCCACCTGCACCGTCGCCGCGCGCACCCGTTGCAGCACCGCTCTCATGGGCCGGTGATGCGCGCCACGGCATAGGCGGCCATGCCCTCGCCGCTGCCGGTGAAGCCCAGCCCCTCGGTCGTCTTGGCCTTCACGCTCACCGCGTCCACCGCGATGCCCAGCACGCGCGCGATTTCAGCGCGCATGGCCGGGATGTGCGGTCCCAATCGCGGCTGCTCGGCGACGATAGTGCTGTCGAGGTTGCCGATCTGCCAGCCTGCCACCGCCAACGCCGCCGCCGCCCCGGCCAGCAGATCGCGGCTGTCGGCCCCGCGCCACTGCTCGTCGCTCGGCGGAAAGTGCGTGCCGATGTCGCCCAGCGCCGCCGCCCCCAGCAGCGCATCGGTGATCGCGTGCAGCAGCACATCGGCATCCGAATGGCCGGCCAGCCCCTGCTCAAACGGCACCACCACCCCGCCCAAGCGCAGCGGCCGCCCCGCCACCAGCCGGTGTACGTCGTAGCCGAAGCCGATGCGCTCAGTCATGGGCGGGCCGTAAAACGTAAAACGTAAAACGTAAATTGAGGGCGCTGTAGCGGCGCAATTCTTGGCGCGTCGGCGTGCCGGCAGGGGGTTGTGGTTGCATCGGGGCATCTCCTTCTGTCCAGACTATAGCCCAGCCCCGCTACCTTGTCAAACCGTGCGGGGTCAGGGGTCAGGGGTCAGGGGTCAGGGGTCAGGGGTCCGGCTAGGCTAACGAAGAGAACCGTGACATGCGGAACGCAGCACGGAATGCGTCCCTACCGCGATCTGGCTGTAGGCAGCTACCCCACCGCTACATCCCGGCAGGCCGGATTCGGCGCTGCGCTCCGCATGACAGCATTAGCGGCTGACGAGTTGTTCACGTTTTACGCCCATTCCGCACTCCTAATACCTGACCCCTGACCCCTGACCCCTGACC
>JALYUO010000531.1 GCA_030853735.1 Chloroflexota bacterium | reverse complement strand
CCTCTCTTCTATTCGCGTCGCGGTGCAAGAACTAGACGACGCATTGAATGCGATCACGATCTTAACGCAGGCATTACCCAAGTTGTCACCTAGCGCCGTTTCTGCCTTACCGCCTACTATCCAGCCTGCTACACCGCCGCCCACGGCCAAGATAGTGGCTTACGCATCAGGCGGCCTGGGCCTATCTGCCGCCGCGTGGGAGCAGCAACATGGTTCGCCTAACCACGGTAGCGCAGTAGCGGCGCTGGCAAATTATGAGCAGAATAAATATATCGTCGCATTTTGGGAAGGATCGGTTTTCACGATCTTGCGACAAACACATGGCACTACCCTGCCGCTTGCCACGCTAAAGGCCGAAGCGCACGCGATGTTGCCGCAGGATGCCAAACCCTTGAAAACCATTACGGAGCCAAACGTTTTAGGCGGGGCTGATAACACGGTAGAGATGTATACCAGCCCTTCGCTGGTTGCCCGCTACCCGGCGAACCCGAAAATCGGTCCGGTTTCTTGGGGCGATGTAAGTCCCGGCACGGTAAGCATTATTTACGACAGCGTCGGCGAGAGTTGGAGTATGGCCGCAGGCTATTCGCCGTGATGAATCCATGCGCTTAGGAGCCCGGCCAGGGATGCGCCGTCGCATCTTCAAGTTGACATAACGCGATGTCAACAGCGCCACCCCTGGCTATTTACAGCGACTAACTGATCGCAATTCCCCCGCGTCCGCCTGCGTGGGGGACACCGCCAGCGACCGGCTATCTTCTAAGCGGCAGGTCGTGGGTTCGAGACCCGCCGGGCGCACCCCCGGAGTCATTGTTTCCGCTCAATTAAGGAGTACCGGTCATGAGCCTGTGGCGTGTCTTACTTTGCATTATCCTGCCGCCGCTGGCGGTGATTGATAAGGGCTGTGGGTCCATGGTGCTGGTTAGCTTGCTGACGCTGGTCGGCTGGGTGCCCGGCGTGCTGGCCGCACTGGTGATTTGCAACCGTAAGTAGGAGCCTGCTGCGGCGCATCGCCATGCCCAGCGATCCCCAACAGCTACGGCGCACCGCCGTGCGCGGCTACACTGTAGGCTTGGCGCAGCCCCCCAACAGCTACGGCGCACCGCCGTGCGCGGCTACACTGTAGACTTGGCTCAACCTCCGCGCTCTCCGCGCACCGCCGTGTGTGGCTACACCGTAGGCTTGGCTTAACCCCCGCGATCTCCGCCTTTCGCCCGACCCGCAGCCCCTTCTCCCGACCCTGGTCTCCCTACCCCGAACCCGGTATACTGCCCTTGCATAGGGCGTGATACGCAAGGAGGGGACATGAGCGGGGCAGGGGAACTGAGCGGCGTGGCCGAGGTGCTGGCGGCGGTGCGGGCCTGGGGCTATGAGACGGCGGCGTACAAGGCGTTGGGCGACATCGCCGTGGCGCGGCAGGGCGAATTGCTGCTGTTTAATTACACCCCACGGGCCACCTATGCGCGGCGCTGGAACGCCGTGGAGCGGGTGTGCCGGGGGCTGATCGTCCATGTGCCCAGCGCGACGGTGCGGGCGTTGCCGTTCGCCAAGTTCTTCAACCTGGGCGAGGTGCCGGAGACCCAGATCGCTGCCCTACCCGCTGGGCCGGTCGAAGTGACGGCCAAGATGGACGGCAGCCTGGGCATCGTCTATGGGGCCGCTGATGGACCGGCGATTGCCACACGCGGCAGCTTTGCCGGCGCGCAGGCCGTCTGGGCCACCGCGCATCTGCGTGCCCACTACGATCTCCGCGATTTGCCCGCCGACCTGACGCTGCTGTGCGAGATCATCTACCCCGCCAACCGCATCATCCTCAACTACGGCAGCCTGGAGGCGCTGGTGCTGTTGGGCGCACGGCGCTTTGACGGCAACGAGTTGGCGTACCCGGAACTGGCCGCGTTGGCGGGGCGCTATGGCTTCCCGCTAGTGCCTGCTGTGCAGGTGGGCAGCGTGGCCGACCTGTTGCCGTGGGTCGAGTCGGTCGGCGGCAGCGAAGGCTGGGTGGTGCGCTGGCCCAACGGGTTGCGGGTGAAGATCAAGACCGCCGAGTACCTGCGCCTGCATCGTGCCCGCTACAGCCTCACTGCCGAGACGGTGCGTGCTGCGCTGCTGACCGGGGAATGGCCGGCTTTCCTGCTGGCGCTGCCGGAGGAGTTTCAGCCCGAAGCACGGGCGCTGGCGGCAACCGTCGAGGCCCGCGTGGCCGCCGAGACCGCACGCTTGGCCGCCATCTTCGCCTCCGTACAGGCGGCGTTGCCTGATCTCTCACGCAAGACGTTCGCGATCCAGGTGCAAGCCCACCACCTAGCCGATGCCGGTTATTTGTTTGAACTCTGGCAAGGCAAGCCGTTGCGCCCACTGATTCTGCGGCGACTGGATCTGCGTGACCTCGGTGCGCGCTTGCCCGTGGACGGCTAAGGGTCCGCAATAAAGAGCCGGCGCGCTTACCTGGGGCAAGCGCGCCGTTCTTCACCGCCTATTATGCGCCGTGCGGCGCGGTGGCTCCGCTAATGGCGCACTTCGGCCTCAGTCCGTCCCCGATCCACAAACCCGGTCCGCACGGCCGTGTTGTAATCCACTTCGAGGATCAGCCCGATGCTGCGGTGGTAGGCAA
>JALYUO010000514.1 GCA_030853735.1 Chloroflexota bacterium | reverse complement strand
GGCCGTGGGTGGATCGTGCCCATTGGTGGCAATGCTCCCCCAAGATCGGGGTAGGGCCAGCCGCGCCGGGCGGAGCCGCCGCCTACCCTCCGTTCTCTGTGGTGCAAAACCGTATTCCACGTCGTTACATCTAAAATCCTCCGTGTCTCCGTGTCTCCGTGTTGAAAAACCGTTCGTGTTGATCCACCGTATTCCGCATTAGCGCAAAGTTTGGTATAATAGATGCACAAGGGGCGACCGGCCGGGGACGGCGGCAGGGTGGCCCATGATAGGGGAGGGCGGCGATGCGACGAGTCTTTAGCTATGTGTTTTTCCTGCTGGGCCTGCTGGTGATGGTCCTCAGCATCCTGGCGATTTTCGGGCTGATTGCGCTGCCGGGGGATGCCAGTGTCATACTCTATTTCGGCATGATGGGCTTTGGCCTGATCTTGTGTCTGCTCGCCTTCTTCATGCTGGCCCCGGAAGGCGGGGTCAACCCCGACGAACTGAGCTGATTCGCCGCCGGCAGGAACTGGCGCAAGAGTACGGTCATGCTCTCGTACAAATCGGCTAAAACGCCCCTTGCATGGGCGAGGGTTTGCGGCTACAATAGAGATCACACAATCGGGTAAGAGATCCGGCAAAAGGGGGTCGGCAGTGAAACCTTTGCCGAGAGCCGTGCGTTATTAGAGTGCTAACCTATTTGTAGCAACGCTTAGTCGCCACAGCGCGGAGGAGTCCGACCCATGTTCCAGGTTCTAGCCACCGGTCTCGTTGAGAAGATCATCAAAGCTGTGCGCGATTTGGCCGATGCCGTCACCCCACGGCCCGCATTGGTCCCGATCCCCGTCCCGGTGCGCGACCCCGCGCCGCGTGTGCGCCGCTAACCGTCGCCAATACGTTTTAGCTGTTTATGAAAGGCAGACTCCAGTGGTAACGGGAGTCTGCCTTTTTTGCCCCTAATGGAGGGATACTATGTCTGAGTGGGTGCGTGTCATGGCGCTGGCCGATTTGCCGCCCGGCGATAAGTTGGCGGTCACGGTGGCCGGGGAAGAGATCGCGGTGTTCAATTTGGATGGCACTTTTTACGCCATCGGCGACACCTGCACCCACGCGCAGGCTTCGCTGGCCGACGGCGATTTCTACGAGAATATCGTGGAATGCCCGCTGCATGGGTCGCCGTTTGATGTGACCAGCGGCAAGGCGCTCGGCCTGCCGGCGATGGGCAACAGCGGCTGCTATGCGGTCAAAGCCGAAGACGGCGACCTGTTCGTGGACCCGGTGCCGGTCACACCACGGCAGTTGCGCTAAATGACCTTGCTGGGGGCCATCTGGACCTACTTGGTCGAAAACAGCGCCCGCTTCTGGCAAGCGTTGGGCACGCACTTGGCCCTGAGCGGCGGCGCGTTGCTGATCGCGCTGCTGGTGGCGGTGCCGTTGGGCGTTGGCACCAGTCGCTGGGGTGGGGCGGGCCGCGTGGTGCTGAACGCGGTCGGTGTGGCGCGCGTGGTGCCCAGCATCGCCGTGTTGCTGCTGCTCTTGCCGATCTTGGGAACCGGCTTCCCCCCCTCGCTCGTCGCGCTGACCTTGCTGGCCGCCCCGCCGATCCTGCTCAACACCGATGCCGGGCTGCGGGCCATTGACCCCGCCATTCTGGAAGCCGGGCGCGGCATGGGTTATCCGCCCCTGCGGCTCTTGCGCGAGGTGCAGTTGCCGCTGGCCTTGCCGGTGCTGCTGGCGGGGGTTCGCACGGCAGCGGTCGAGGTGATCGCCAGCGCGACTCTGGCGACGTTTATCGGCGGCGGCGGCCTGGGCCAGTTTATCGTGTCGGGGCTGGCGCTCTCCAACAACGCCATCCTGCTGGCGGGGGCCATCCCCATCGCGGCGCTGGCTCTGCTGGTCGAAACCCTGCTGGCCGCGCTGCAACGGACCGCCACGCGACGGACCGCGACCACCTGATTCAGGAGTTCTGAGTTCTGAGTTACGGGGAGGGGTGGTGGCGACGACCTAACCCCCCGACCCCCTTCCCTACGAAGGAAGGGGGAGGTGCTAACCTAGGAGGTCTGGATGCGTGCCAAGCGTTGCACCCTGCGGGCGGCGGGCTTGCTGGCGGCTGCGGTGTCCCTAGCGGCGTGTGGTGTTGCTGCGCCGACAGCCACGCCGGTCCTGCCACCCTTCCAGTCAGGCGGCATTGGGCTAACTAGAGCGGCCTGGGAGCAGCAGCACCCACCGTTAACCCCGCCAACGGTAGGCGGGGCTTTTGTCGGGTATCCTGATAGTGGGTACACAGTTACATTCTGGGGGGATTGGCCGCCAAGTGCGCCGACTGCCGACTCGGTAATTACCAGAATCTTCTTCACTACCCATATACAGACACCAGAACTGCGGTCGGCGGTCGTCCGTTCCTTCCTCCCCGTTGATGCCCAACTTGAACCGAAGGCAGCGTATCCTGAAGGGGAAATGTGGTACAGTCCGTCCCTCGTGAACCGCTATCCTCGGCGCGCGAGCGTTCCCCAGCCCTGGGGTAAGTTCGGTCCTGGTCGGATTTCCGTACACTATCAAAATAAAGACTCTTATACTTCCCTCACTATTGGTGTTGACCTCAAATACCCGCCGGCACCGACAGCGGTGCTGACGGTGATACCCACACCCACCCTCTGCGGCGCTCATCCCTGCCCCACGCCCATCCTGCCCAGCCCGGTTCCCACAGCGGTCCGTTCGCCGCTCCCGCGTGGCGTAGGCACCAAACTGCCTGTGCCGATTGCCACCGGTGGGCTAGTGCCCGTCCCGACGGCCACGCTCCCGCACTCTCCATAAATATGGCAGCAAATCCCGTCAGCATCCTGGCTACGAAAGGGCAGCCTATTCTGTTTAAGATCGAGGTGGACGATGAGATCGTTTGCTGGTCAGCCATGCGTACTTTATAAGTATGGTAAGACCGTTGTCCTGTTGTTTCGTATCTTAAGGAGGAAGTCTCGATGAAAAGCAATCGTTGGACCCCGCTGCTGGCTGGGCTGCTGGCGGCGAGTTCGTTACTGGCGGCGTGCGGCGATGCCACGCCGCCAACGGTGCCGAGTGGCGCAGTCAATACCCCTGGCCCCACCGTCGGCGCGGTAGATATTGCGCCCACGGCGGCGATGGCGATGACCCCGACGGCCATGATGGGCGGGGCGATGACCCCGACCGCTATGATGGGCGGGGCGATGACCCCGACGGCCATGATGGGTGGGGCGATGACCCCAACGGCCATGATGGGTGGGGCGATGACCCCGACCGCCATGATGGGTGAGGCGATGACCCCGACGGCCATGATGGGCGGCGACATGACCCCGACCGCCATGATGGGCGGGGTGATGACCCCGACGGCCATGATGGGCGGGGCCGGCAGCAAAGTGATCGTTAGCTCCAAAGACTTCACCGAAGAACTGCTGGTCGGGGAAATGTATGCGCTGCTGCTCGAAAAGGCCGGCATCCCGGTGGAGCGCAAGCTGAACCTGGGCGGAGTCGCGGTCGCGCAGGCCGCCCTGGTGAAGGGCGACATCAGCCTCTATCCTGAGTACACGGGCACGGGCCTCCAGGCAGTGCTGAAAAAGGATGTCATGTCAGACGCAAATGCCGTCTACGACACAGTGAAAAAGGAATATGAGTCACAGTTCAAGCTAACGTGGCTGGACCAATCGCCGATGAACGACACGCAAGCATTGGCGACCACCAAAGCGGTGGCCGATCAGTACGGCCTGAAAACGCTGTCCGATGTGTCGGCCAAAGCGCCACAGTTGCGCCTGGCGACCATCCCGGAGTTCCAGGACCGGCCGGACGGCATCAAGGGCTTAAAGCGCGTCTATGGTGGCTTTGACTTCAAGAGCATGGACATTTTTGACATCGGTCTGAAATACAAGGCGCTACTCGACGGCAAGGCCGACATCGCGGTGGCCTTCAGCACCGACGGCGCGATTGCCGGCAACAATCTACTGATCCTGCAAGACGACAAAGGGCTGTGGCCGCCCTATCATATCGCCCCGGTGGTGCGCGACGACGTGCTGGCCGCCCACCCGCAGATCGCCGACATTCTCAATGGGCTGGCTCCCAAGCTGACCGACAGCGTGATCTCGGCGCTCAACTGGGAAGTGGACGGCAAGAAGCGCGACTATCAGGATGTCGCCAAAGAGTTCCTGACCCAGCAAGGGATGCTGAAGTAGCACGTATTGCGGATTGCGGATTGCGGATGAGTCTTTGTTCTGGTTAGGAAGCCCTCCTGCTAGATCATCTGTAGCAACTACGGGTGAACAAAGACTCATCCGCAATCCGCAATCCGCAATCCGCAATCCGCAATCCGCAATCCGTATGACCGACCAACCCGCCATCCGCTTCGATAATGCCCAGAAACGCTTCCCCGGCGCGACGCGACCCGCCGTGCTGGGGGCCAGCCTGACCGTGCCGGCGGGCGACCTCGTGGTGCTGTTGGGGCCGTCGGGCTGCGGCAAAACGACGCTGCTCAAGCTGGTCAACCGGCTCTATGAGCTATCCGGTGGACGTATTGAGGTCGAAGGGGCCGACATCACGGCGCTGCCGGTCGCGGCCTTGCGGCGGCGCATCGGCTATGTGATCCAGAATGTGGGCCTGTTCCCGCATATGCGCGTGGGCCGCAATGTGGCCGTGGTGCCGCACCTGCTGGGCTGGGAGGCGCAGCGCATAGCGACGCGCGTGGACGAACTGCTGGACTTGGTGGGCTTGCCGCCCGCTGAGTACCGCGACCGCTTCCCGGCCCAGCTGTCGGGCGGGCAGCAGCAGCGCGTGGGCTTGGCGCGCGCCCTGGCCGCCGACCCGCCGATCCTGCTGATGGATGAGCCGTTCGCCGCCATTGACAACATCACGCGCACGCGCCTGCAAGACGCGCTACGCGACATCCAGCGCCGCGTTCGCAAGACGATCCTGTTCGTGACCCATGATGTGGACGAAGCCCTGCGCTTGGCCGACCGCATCGTGGTGATGCGCGACGGTGCGGTGCTGCAATACGACACGCCGCTGGCCTTGCTCACGCAGCCCGCCGATGCGTTCGTGGCGCGCCTGCTGGGGGCCGACGATGCCTTGCGCCGCCTCAGCCTGATGCCGGTGCGTGATGCTCTCAGCGCGGAATCCGGGAATACCCCCCCGGACGGCGCGCCGCTCGAACCCAGCGACAGCCTGCGCCACGCGCTCACCCGCTTGCTGGCCGAGGGGCGCACGGCGCTGCCCGTAACCGGCGGCGGGCAGATCACGCTGCCGGCCGTGCAGCACGCCGCGACGAGTGTTGAGCGTTGAGTGTTGAGCGTTGAGTGTTGAGTGTTGAGTGATTTTTCGATCTGCTGATGCTTCGTGAATGGAGTGGACCTGATTTTGAGCTTTGCAGTTTAGCAGTCTGAGCATAGCAAAAAGAGGTATACCCGCCGTCAACTCAGAACTCAGAACTCAGAACTCAGAACTCGCAGCCGTGGACTATCTACTAAAGCACTTCGACCGCGTATGGCCGCGCGCTGTCGAGCATCTGCAACTGGTCGGCCTGGCGCTGCTGTTCGCGCTGCTGATCGCCTTGCCGCTGGGCTGGCTGATCACCCGCGTGCGCGCGCTGACTACCCCGGTGCTAGGGGTGCTGGGCGTGATCTACACCATTCCCAGCTTGGCGCTGTTTGTCCTGCTGATCCCTATTACCGGCCTGGGCACCGGCACGGCGCTGATCGGTCTGGTCGCCTACGCGCAACTGGCGCTGGTCCGCAACACGGCTATCGCGTTCACCGAATTAGATCCGGCCGTGTTGGAAGCGGCGCGCGGCATGGGCATGACGGCGCGCCAGCAGTGGTGGCAAGTCGAACTGCCGCTGGCCCTGCCGGTGATCCTGACCGGCGTGCGGATCGCCACGCTGGCCCTGATCAGCCTGGCGACGGTCGCCGCCTGGATCGGCGCGGGCGGGTTGGGCCAGATCCTGCTCAACGGCGTGAGCCAGGATAACCCGCCGGTGATTATCGCCGGGGTGATCTGCGTGACCGTGATGGCGCTGGCCGCCGACGCGCTGCTGCGCGGGCTGGAATGGCTCGTCCGCCGGGGGCCGAGTCGGTCGCAGCGTCCGGTCGCCGTTGAAATCGCGGAGGCCGTGCCCGAACACGTATGAAGCCGCCGCAACGGGCCACCGGCGACCTGGCCGTGCGTCGCTTGGTTGGCGGACCGGGCGGTAGCGGCAATCTTCACCGCTACCGCCCAGCCCGCTGTGGGGTGCCTAGCTCACGGTCGAAGCCCTCGCCGCACAGGTCGCCGGCGCATTGGTGACGGCCAGATAGACGATTTTGGCGATTTGGCCGCGGAAGGCATAATTGTTAGGCCGGAACGTGTTGTCGCTATAGCCGCTGATGGCCCCGTGGCAGACGGCCGTCTCGATGAACGAGTAGAACACATTCTGGCGGTCCACATCGGTGAAGGTCGCGGTGGGCGGGTTGATCACCGCGAAACCCGCGCCGATCACCACGATCTTCGCCAACTGCCCGCGCGACACAGAGTTCGACGGGCGGAAGTAGGGCCGGCCGGCGCTGTCGCAGGGTTCGGCGGCCCCAGTCTGCGGGTTGCTACCGCCGCAGGTGTAGCCACTGACGATAGTGCGCGCCGCTGCCGTCTCGATGAGTTGATAGAATACACTGGTGTTATCCACATCCGCAAAGGTGCCGGTCGCGGGGGGCGGCACCAGCGGGATGTTGAAGGCCAGGGTGACGATCTTGGTCATCTGGGCGCGGGTCGTGTTGTTGAACGGCTGATACGTGCCGTCGTTGTAGCCGGATATCACGCCCCGACAGGCCAAGTAGTACACGCCCTGGTAGTAGTAGGCGGTCGGGTCGGTTACGTCGCTGAAGCGGATCGTGCAGCCGCCCGGCGTGACCGTCGGTGTTGGCGTGCCACACGGCCCGCCATACTGCTCCACCAGTGTCTGCCTCGGCCCGCCGTAGTCTCCGACCGCCCAGACCTCGCCGCTGGGCAGAGCCGACACTCCATACAGCTCGTTGGCCCCGCCGGCGGAGTTCGGACTGGGCACGACTGACCAGACGGTGCCGTTCCAGTGTTCCACCAGCGTCTGGGTACTATTGCCATTATCGTGGTAGTAGCCGACGGCCCAGACATCGTTGCTTGAGAACGCCGATACCCCGTTCAGGATGTTGGTGCTACTGCCGGGGTTCGGGCTGGCGAACACCGACCAGGCGCTGCCGTTCCAGTGTTCCACCAGCGTTTGGACAAAGCCGCCGTTGACGTACTCCCCAACGGCCCAGACATCGTTGTTCGCCAGCGCCGACACCCCGAAGAGGACGTTGGTGCCGCTGCTAACGTTCGGGCTGGCGAACACCGACCAGGCGCTGCCGTCCCAGTGTTCCACCAGCGTCTGTCCGAGGGGGCCGTTGGAGTAGCCCCCAACGGCCCAGACATCGTTGCTCGCTAGGGCCGACACCGCACTCAGGCCGTTGTCAACGCTGCCGACGTTCGGGCTGGCGGACACCGCCCAGGCGCTGCCGTTCCAGTGTTCGACCAGCGTCTGGTTGGCACCGCCGCTGCGATCGTAGCCGACGGCCCAGACATCGTTGCTAGCCCGCGCCGCTACCCCGTTCAGGATGTTGGTGCTGCTGCCGGGGTTCGGGCTGGCGAGCACCGTCCAGGCGCTGCCGTTCCAGTGTTCCACCAGTGTCTGTCCAACGGCACCGGTGTAGTAGTACCCGACGGCCCAGACATCGTTGCTTGTCAGCGCCGACACCCCAGTCAGGTTGTTGTCGTTGCTACCGACGTTCGGGCTGGGCACAACAGACCACGCACTGCCGTTCCAGTGTTCCACCAGTGTCTGGTTGACGGTGCCGGTGCTGTAGGCTCCGACGGCCCAGACATCGTTGTTTGCCAGGGCCGACACTGCTCGCAAGTAATTGGCGTTGCTGCCGACGTTCGGGCTGGGCACGGTGTTGAACTGCCCACAGGGGGTGGGCGAGGCGGCGGGCGTGGGCGAGGCCGAGGCTGCGGGGGTCGCAGAGGCGGCAATCGCGGTCGGCGTGGCCGTGCCGCCCGGCGTGACCGTCGGTGTCGGCCCTAGCGAGCAACGATGTCTGGG
>JALYUO010000632.1 GCA_030853735.1 Chloroflexota bacterium | reverse complement strand
GGCGGCGCGTCGTTCGCACTGGGGTGCGAACTCCTCTTGCTTAATTTCTAGATCATTATCTGAATTACTATAGGGCACGCGAACACCGACGGATCAGTTACAGCGGAACTAGCCCTGCTGTCCCTATCGGCAAGCGGATGGGCGCGCAATCGGGCGGGGCGCGGCAAGCAGCGCCCCTACACAGGCACGCAATCGGGCGGGGCGCGGCAAGCAGCGCCCTACGCCGATGCGGATTGCTAATCCGACCTAGCACGGAGGAACCCCTATGGCACGTCGTAGCTTGCTCACCCTGATGGTGCCGGCCTTGTTGCTGATCGGCACAGCGGGCGCAGCGGCGCAGGTCAAACCCCCACCGGCGACTCTCGTGCCGGGCGGGGCACCCCATACGGCGGCGGGCGGGCTGCCGGCGGGCTTGCCTAGCCACCTCTGGCTGGGCGTGTCCAGCAGCCCCGATACCCTGGCTTGGATGACCGGCTCCGGCGTGGCCTGGGATGCGCGCTACCAGTATTTGGCGGGCGGAGTCAACACCGGCAACGGCTGGGCCGGCTGGAACACCCCGGCGGGCCAATTCGCGACCTACTATATGACGGCCAGCCAGGGGGCGGGCTACCTGCCGGTCTTCACCTACTACCAGCTCTTGCAATCGAATCCGCACGCCGGGGGCAGCGAATGGGAGCAGGATTATAACAACCTGAACAACACGGCGACGATGGCCGCCTATTACAGCGACTTTGCTTTGCTGCTGCAAAAGGCCGCCGCCTATGGTCGCCCCGTGCTGATCCAAGTGGAGCCGGACCTGTGGGGCTTCCTGGAAGGGCGCGCCGGGGCCGGCGGGTCGGCGGCAGGGGTGTCGGCGGCGGTCGCGTCGTCGGGCTACAGCGCGGTGGCGGCCTACCCCAATACCGGGCAGGGCTTCGCCCAAGCGTTATTGCACCTGCGCGACAGCCTCGCCCCCAACGCGCTGCTGGCGATCCATGCCTCGCCCTGGGCCTGGGGCGGGGCCGACATCGGCATCAGCCCCGACCCGGCGCTCGACCCCACCCAGGTGGGCCAGACGGTCGGCACTTTCCTGCTCACGGCGGGGCTGGCCGGCAACCCGGCGGGTCTCTCGACCTGGGATCTAGTGTTCACCGATCTATCGGACCGCGATGCGGCCTATTATGGGATCGTGCAGGGCGACGGCGGCGCGCATTGGTGGGATTTGACCAACACAGCCTTCCCCAACTTCGACCGCTACCGCGCCTATGTGGCCGCGCTCAACCAAACGACGGGCCGGCGCATCGTCCTCTGGCAGATCCCGGTCGGCAACACCGTCATGCGCGCCGAAGATAACAGCGCCGGCCATTACCAGGATAACCGCACGCAGGGCTTGCTCGGCAACAACGGCGCAGCCTTGCCCGCTTGGGTGGCGGCGGGGGTGGTCGGTCTGCTGTGGGGCGCGGGCCAGGGCGATCAGACGCAGCCCACCGACGCGCACGGCGACGGCATCACCAACCCCGCGCCGATCAACGGCAACAGCGGCACCGCCACGGTGAGCGACGATGACGGCGGCTACCTGCGGGCGCAGGCAGGGGGCTATTACGCGCGCGGCGCAGTGCCGTTGCCGGGTGCGGCCTGTGGCGCGTTCCCCGACGTGCCGGCGGGCTACTGGGCCCAGAGCTATGTCGCGTGGCTGGCCTGCCGGGGCATCATCAGCGGCTATAGCGACGGCACTTTCCGCCCGGAAGCGACCACCAGCCGCGCGCAGTTCGCCAAGATGCTGGCGCTGGGTCAGGGTTGGTCGCTGCTCATGCCGCCCACGCCCAGTTTCAGCGATGTGTCGGCAAGCTATTGGGCCTATCGCTATATCGAGACGGCCAAAGCTCACAGCGCGCTCTCCGGCTATAGTGACGGCACCTTCCGCCCGGCGGCGGCCATCACACGGGCACAACTGTCCAAAATGATCGTCAGCGCGCAAGGCTGGGCACCCGTCACGCCGCCCACGCCCAGCTTTGCCGATGTGCCTGCGGACTATTGGGCCTACACCGCCATCGAAACGGCCCACGCCCACGCCATCCTCGGCGGCTACAGCGACGGCACCTTCCGCCCCAGTGGTTCGGCCACCCGCGCCCAACTCAGCAAACTGCTCACCCTCGCCCTCGGCGGACCTTGACGAATGCGGAATGCGGATTGCGGAATGCGAAATGATGACGGAGCCAATTCAGAACTCAGAACTCGTCGTTATTCCGCATTCCGCATTCCGCATTCCGCATTCCGCATTCCGCATTCGTCAGGCTATCGCGTCCTTGACTCCGGCACGCGCTGACGGTATACTGAGATTCACTTCTGTCGCCGTTTTGTCGGTAGCAGCGCACTCTGCGCCCAGGCGAGATCGGTGAATGCGGCAGATCCGCTGGACTGCAACAAGCCGAAAGCGAAAGGAGACCGCCGGAGACTGCTTGCGCCACTCCCCGCATCCTGATCGTTCCCGCCGACCGGGCCGTAACATCCCCGCGTACCTCATAGCGCATCGGCGTTTATATTGGAAAGGAATGGAGTCTCATGACACATCGCAAACGATCACTGCAGATCGTGGTAATGCTGGCCCTGCTGGGGCTGGCCCTCGGCGTAGCCGGGAGCAACACTCTGGCGGCCTTGCCGAGTCCGGCGGCGGCGCTCGCGGCGCTTCCCGCGACAGGCCACGGGCAAACAGCCAACGCAGTAGCCGGCAATGTCGTGGTTGGACATGACATCACCCATGATGAGTCGATCCCGTTACGCGATATTCCCCCCATCAAACCCCAACCGGGCGGCCACATTGGTGATGCCGATCATTTGCAGGTGCCCAGCGTGGCGGCACACGGCAAAGATCCGGTCATCCAAAATTGGCGGACTCATCCCGGCGCGCCGGCCATCCCTAGCCCGCTGCAAAGTTTTGACGGGCTGTACAACTATTGGGGTATCTACCCGCCCGACACGAACGGCGATGTCGGCCCGAATCACTATGTGCAGATCGCCAACCTCGGCTTCCAAATCTACAACAAAACGGGTACGTCGCTTTATGGCCCGGCGAACGTCAACACGCTTTTCACGGGATTGGGCGGACCGTGCGAAGCCCGCAACGACGGCGACCCCATCGCGCTCTATGATTCGCAGGCAGATCGCTGGCTGCTAACGCAGTTCACCAGTGCTGCGCCGTACTATCAATGTCTGGCTGTATCCACCTCGCCCGATCCGACCGGGAGCTACTATCGCTACGCTTTCCAGATCAGCGCCACCGCCTTGAACGATTACCCGCACTTTGGCGTGTGGCCGGACGGCTACTATGTTAGCTTCAATATGTTCCAGAACGGCGCAAGCTTTATTGGAGCCGAGCCGGCCGTATTCGACCGCACCCGGATGCTGGCGGGCCAAGCGGCGACGTTCCAGGCGTTCAGCCCTGATCCGAGTAATGCCAGCTTCTTGCCGGCTGACTTGGATGGTGTGACCCCGCCGCCGACCGGTGCGCCTAACACTTATACGGAAATAGACAGCTCGCCGACGCAGTTGCGCCTGTTCAACTTCCATGTGGACTGGGTCACGCCGACCAACTCGACCTTCCTCCAATCCGGCACGCTGCCGGTGGCGGCGTTTTCCTCGCCGGTGGGTATTACCCAGCCGAATACCACCCAGACCCTGGCGACTTTGGGCGGTCGCCTGATGTATCGCGCGGCCTATCGCAACTTCGGCACCTACCAGGCCATCGTCACGAATCACACCGTACTCGGTACGGGGGGTGTTGACGGCGTGCGCTGGTATGAACTTCGCAGCCCCGCGGCTACGCCGACTCTCTTCCAGCAAGGAACGTATTCGCCGGCCGACGGCTTACATCGCTGGATGGGCAGTATTGCTCAGGATCATATGGGCAATATGGCAGTGGGCTATAGCGGCTCCAATAGTAGCACCTTCCCTAGCATCCTCTATACGGGACGCTTGGTGACCGACACGCTGGGCACACTGCCGCAGGGCGAAGGCACCTTCATGACCGGCACGGGATCGCAGACCGGGACCGCCGGCCGCTGGGGCGATTACTCGATGATGGCGGTGGACCCCAGCGATGATTGTACCTTCTGGTACACCACCGAGTACTTGTCGCAAACCGGCGAGCGCGATTGGCGGACCCGCATCGGCTCGTTCAAGTTCGCCAACTGTGTGCCCTTGCCGCCGACCCTGACGGCCACGCCGACTCCGCTCGGCAGTGCCACCGCCACGCGCACGCCCAGCCCCATTGCCACCGCGACGCAGTGTGCGGGCGCAATCAACGTAACGGGCACTATCACGAACACCGATCCGACCGAAGCCGGTCGCCTCGTGCGTGATGGCGTTCGCAGCACTTGTGCCGCGCCCAAAGCGCCGCCGGCTGCGAACGACACGTTGCCGCGCCACTATAAGGTATACACCTATACGAACAACACGGGCGGTTCGCAGTGCGTGACGGTGAATATCACCAATAACTGCGGCAACAACGCGCTTCTCAGCACGGCCTACTCGCCGGCTTTCGTGCCCTCCGCCATCACGACCAACTACTTGGCCGATATGGGCGTGGCCGGTCCCACCTTTAGTTACTCGTTCACCCTGGCTGCCGCGACTTCGGCGGATGTGGTGGTGGAAGAGGCTGACGCGGATATCGGCTGTAGCCAGTTCCAACTCTCGATCAACGCTTGCGGCATTACTGGAACCGCGACGAATACACCGACGATCACCGTCACCCCCAGTCCGACTGCCTCGCCTACCGTGGTCTGCCAGGGTGTCACCTACCTGACGACCACGACCGCAGCGGCGACCCTGGTCCCGGCCACCAACGACACCGGCAACCATTGCGATGACTGCACGACGGGCGTGACCTTCCCCTTCCCGGTCACGTTCTACGGCACGCCGTATCCGTCCGCGAATGTCAGCTCGAACGGCAACTTGCAGTTCACTTCGACGAACGGCAGCGTGTATGGCCCGCCGGCTCCGTGCCTGCCCATCACGCCTAATAACGCCGGCGTGTTCGGCCCGACCATCTTCCCCTACTTCGACGATTTCCTCACGGATGCAATGACCATGACGCACGGCATCTTCACGGCGACCACCGGCACCGCGCCCAATCGCCAGTTTGTCGTGCGGTGGCAAACCACCTACTTCAATCACACTGGCGATGCCAACTTCGAGATCCTGTTCAACGAGAGTTCGCCGACGATCTCGATCCTCTATGGAGCCGACGACAACAACGGCGCAGAGGCCAGCAGCGGCGTGCAACTGAACCCCGGCCAGTACACCGCTTACTCCTGCAATATGCCCGTATTGACGAACGGTACGCGCGTGGACTACGTTCCGGTCAGTTGTAACGGGACGAGTACGCCGACCGCTGTCCCACCGAGCGCAACCGCAACGGTCACTAGCACCGCGACCAACACCAGTGTGCCGAGCGCGACCAACACCAGCGTGCCGAGCGCGACCAACACCAGCGTGCCGAGCGTGACGGTGACAGCGGTTCCCAGCGACACGCCTTGCACGATCCACTTCACCGACGTGACCGACCCGACTGCCTACTACTATCAGGGGGTCTACTATCTGGCCTGTCATGGGGTGATCAGTGGCTACAGCGACGGGACGTACAAGCCGTTCAACAACACCACGCGCGGCCAAATGACCAAGATCGTGACGTTGGCCTTCAACATCCCGTTGGTCACGCCGCCCGCGCTGGACAACCGTACCTTCACCGATGTCACGCCCGACAATGTCTTCTATCAGTTGATCGAGACGGCGGCGGCGCGCCAAATCGTCAGCGGCTACACCTGCGGCGGTATCAACCCGCAAACGGGCGCAGCCGAACCGTGCGACAGCGCACGACGGCCCTACTTCCGCCCGTCGAGCTTCGTGACCCGCGGCCAGTTGACCAAGATCGTGGTGATCGGGGCGGCCTTCCCGTTGCTCAACCCCGTGCGTCCGACCTTCACCGATGTGACCACGGACAACGTGTTTTATAAGTTCATCGAGACGGCGGTCTGCCACGGCATCATCACGGGCTACAGTGATCAGACCTTCCGCCCGAACAACTACGCCTTCCGCGGCCAAATCGCCAAGATCGTCTACTTGGCGGTGACCAACCCGCAGGCGACCTGCCCGGTCGGCACCCCAGCCGTCCGCTAACCCCCGGTGGGGACCGCTAGCCGGTCTCTCACCCCACTGCGGCGACGGATCCTGATC
>JALYUO010000631.1 GCA_030853735.1 Chloroflexota bacterium | reverse complement strand
GGGCAGGGTCGTGCGCGCGAGGGCCGGCGGGGCAGCGCGGGTGGGGCGGCGACGCACCGCCACCGTCGTCAGGTCGGCCTCCGTCACACGGGCCGGCATCCGCACACGGGTCAACAGCGCCCAGAGTTCGCCCAGCACAATGCCCGCCAGCAGCGCCGTCACGACGCTGTTTTCCAGCGTGCGGTGGCTTTGCGGCGCTTCAAACGGCAACGACAGCACCCCCCCCGACAGCGCCGAGGCAAACCACAGCACCGGGAAGGCATATTGCCAGCGCCAGGCGCGCAGCAGGCACGCGCCCAGGCCGAGGAAGAACAGCGCCGCCGTGATGTCGTCTAGCATCGGCGCGCCGGGCAGATTGTGCCGCCCGTTGCTGTCGCCGTGGAAGTTGAACATCAGCAGATGTAGATTGAGGCTGGTGCTGAAGGCGTTGGGATTGCCGCCGTTGACCGCCGGGTTGAACACCGACACGTCGTTGATGCGCCCGTTGAACACCGCCGGCTGTTGCAAGGCGAACAGGCCCACCGGCAGGAACGCCAGCAGCCCACCCACCGTGAAGATCAGCAAGCCCAGCCCGGCGGTGCGAAGGAGGCGACCCCGTGAACTGACCAGTTGGTGCAGCAGCAAGGCGATCAAGACCAACGGCACCAGGCGCGCCGCGTAATAGGTCTGCAAGGCCAGCCCCAGCAGCACGCCCGCGCCGGCGTAATAGCCCAGCCGCCCGGTGCGGAGCGCCTGGGCCGCGCACAGATAGACCGCCACATCCACGGCCACCGTCATCAGCGAGACGATGCCGAAGCGGCTAAAGGTCAGGTTCCACGCCGAGACGGCGACCAGACCGCCGGCGGCCAAGCCGACGCGCCAGCCGTAGAGCCGCGCGCCTAACAAATAGAGCAAGGGCGCGATAATCGCTCCGGCCAGGGCGGGCAACAAGCGCAACGGCCAGACCAGCGTGCCGGTGACTTTGAGGACCAGGCCGAAAAAGTAAAACGGCAACGCGCCCATCTGGGTGAAGTCGGCGATAAAGGTGGGGTGAATAGCCCCTGCTTTCAGCAGGTTCAGCCCGACGATGCCGTTTTGCGCTTCATCGAACCACAGGCCAGGCGGCACGTTGTCCAGGTTCCAGAGCCGCAACGCCCCCGCCCCGACCAGCAGCGCCGCCAGGATCGCCCACTCCACGCGGGCCGGCAGGCGGTCGCCCGGCGGGTCGGCGACCTGGCCCTCCGTGGGAGCCGGCGCGCGCCACTCCCACACGGCGCAGGCCGCGCCAAACAGCAGCAAGGCGATGATCCAGAGCGGCCAGCCCCACTGCGCGCTGTCCCTCGTCACCGGACCGACCGCCGCACCGTTGATCGTCATGAACAGGGGGATGGTCGCCAGAGCAAGGACCACTGCCGCCGCGCCGAGGGCCAACGCCGGGCGCAACCGGGGTTGCTTGCGGAGCGCCGCGCCCCACGGGCCGGGCAGCCCGCCGCGCAATGCCGTCGGCCAAGCGCCCAGCGCAAACAGCAGCGCCGCCACGCCAAACAGTTGCCAGACCAGTAACGGCGGGCTGCCCACGCCGCCGGTGCGTAGCCGCTCCTCGGCGGTCAGCTTTTCGGCATAGAGCACCACGCCCGCCGCGCCGACCACCAGCACCCGGCGCAGATTGATCAGGGAGAACACGTTGGCGAGGGGACGGTTCATCGAATCCTATCTATTCTATCGGCCCCCGCGCCGCAAGGGCGGCAGCCGGCAAGCAGTACCCCCGCAGGGGCCTGCGGCAACACAAATCCGGCGCAGGCCGGCAGCCTAATTGTAGCACGCCGACCACGGGATCGTCAACCGCTTCCGGCGCGACCATATGGCTGTTGCATCTAAATGAGCACGGGCGACTGGAACTCGCCGCTACCGCTACGAAGCCCGCCTACGCGGGCTAGAGCCAGGACGGACCAGAGCTCCGCCGTTGCCGGTCGAGCTATAGTCTTTCAGATAATGTTCTAGAAATGGAGAACGAGGAGTTTGCACCCCAGGTGCGAACGACGCGCCGCCCACGGAGTTCGCACCTGGGGGTGCTGACTCCTCAGTGGGGCGACAAACCGCTTCTCCAGGTCATTATCTGAAAGACTATAGTTGCGCCGGCTCCAGCCCGCGTAGGCGGGCTTCGTAGCGGTAGCGGCGAGTTCCAGTCGCCCGCGCTCCGTCGCTTCCGGCTCCACCAGCACCGCATCGGCAGGGATCAGGCAAGCGGCCAGCCCCGCCCAATCTACCTCGCTCTTCAACCCAATCTTCGTGAATCCTTTGTGTCTCTTCGTGGATCACGAACGCCGTGCGAATCCTTCGCGTTCTTCGCGTCTTTGCGGTGAAAAAAGTCGCTTGACGCACCCCGCCACCCCCAAGTACAATGGCCCCATGACGACCATTGACGAAGCCGCCGCCGCCTTCCGCGACGAACTGCTGGCGAAATCGCCGCGCACCCTCAAAACCTACAGTGCCGCGCTGCGCTCCTTCCGCCTCTTCCTGGTCGCGCTCAAGATCGACCCCGCCACCGCGCCCGTCACCGATCTGCGCGAAGACCTGGTGCGCCAATTTCTGCTCTCCCTCTACCGCGAACCCGTGCGCTACCGCGAGCCAAGCAAAGCCGAGAAAGCCCACCCCGGCGCAGTGCGCCGCAGCGCCGAGCCGTTCGCCGAGCGCACCGTGCGGACCTATGTCACCGCCGTCAACCGCTTCTACAACTTCCTCGCCCGCCAGGAATACACCACGCCCAACCTGGAGATGGTGCGCGAAAAGCTGCGCGCCACCCGCCGCCGCTACTCGCCCAGCATCCCCTTCATCGGCACCGAAACCATCGAAAAGATCATTGACCATGTGAAAACCCGCCCCGCGCAAACCGACCCCAAACGAGAGGTCAAGCGCAAGCGCGACATCGCCCTGGTCGTCGTGCTGGCCCGCACCGGCCTGCGCCTCTCCGAAGTCTGCAATCTGCAACGGCGCGACATCCGCCCCGATGACGGTTTGCTGTTGGTGCGCGGCGGCAAAGGCGGCAAAGACCGCGTGGTAGACATCAACCCCGAAGTGCTGAACGTGCTGCGCGCCTACTGGCAAGCCGCCGACAGCGGCCGCGTCCCGCACGACACCCGCCCGTTGGCCGATCTGCCCGCCGTCGCCGGCCACGACAAACGCAGCCCGCTCCTGCAACCGATCTCGCCCAAAACCGTTGAACGGATCGTAGAGGGATATGTCAACGACCTGGGCATCAGCGAACACGTCACGCCGCACTCCTTCCGCCACGGCTTCGCCACCGTGTTGGTCGAAAACGATGTCAACCTGCTGCTGGTCAAAGAACTGCTAGGCCACGCCAACATCAGCACCACCCAAGTCTACGCCCACCTCAGCGACCGCGACCGCCGCAACGCCTACCAGCGCGTCTTCGGCAAATGGGGCCAAACCGACCCCCCTACCAACCAGCCGGGCCACGAAGAACCTACAGAATACGAAAAAGAGGCGGCACAAGCCACCCCCGCCCCGCCCGCCGATCACGGCTCACGGCCCACGGCTCACGGCTCACCAGATATCAAATAGAGCGGTTATAGAGAAAACGCTTGACAAGATAGAGAAAACCTGCTACTATAGGGTTAGCGGAGATTTAGCCAACGAAATTCCCCGCGTTTACGGCCACCCCAGCCAAGGGGGTGGCCTTGCTTTTTGCCCCCAGCCCACCAGATCAGCCCTAGGGCAAGTTCCAGGAGCCGGTTGGGTGTAGTCGCGCACAGCTATGCACCGTACTCGTTGGCTGGAGATATTTGATGAGCGACTCGCCGCCACCGCAGGGTAGTCGCGCACGGCTGTGCGCCGTACTCGTTGGGGATGGCCCAACCGGTTGCCTGATCACGCACTAGGAACGATGCCCGCAGCAGGGATCAACCAGCAAGGCCGCCTGCCACGCCCCCCTGCGCCGCAGCAGCCACGCTCGCTAGAGATCCTTAGCTTGAGGTAACTGTCCAGCACCGCGACACACGATACAGCGTGCGCTGCCGTTGCAGTAGGTGCAAAGCGCGCCGTCAATGTAACGGCTGCCCCGGCAAATTAAACAGGTGCCGTCACCATCGCACTCGTAGCACCATTCGCAGCCGTCTAAAGGGGCAGCCATCCGCCGCCGCCCCCATTGCGGCGGCAGAATGACAGGATCGGTGGAACTTGAATCGCGCGCCATCCCGATTACTCCCCCAGCCTT
>JALYUO010000495.1 GCA_030853735.1 Chloroflexota bacterium | reverse complement strand
CCCCGCCGCCCAGTCGAAGTCCCCGTTCTGGCAACTCATGGACGTGAGGAACGTCTCCCGCCCCGTGTTCGTCAGGCTGTTCACCGTGTTCGTGTTGAAAAAGTTGCTCTGCCCCCAGAACTGGTAGCTGCCGTGCCCGTAGTAGTTCACCAGCGCCCGCCCCGCGTTCAGGCTGCTGACCAGCGTGGGGCCGGCGTTGCTCCCCAACTCGCGCACATACAGCCGTTCCAGGCTGCGCCCGCCCAGCAGCCCCACCAACGCCTCGCTGGCCCCCTCGAACGTCGCTCCGTCCGGCCCGCCGTCCGCCACCAAGCTAACTTGCGTGCCCCAGCGGTGCGCCGTGCTGCGGTAGCTCCCCAGCTTGCCGACCAGCGCCGCCGCTTCCGCCGGGCTGCGCGCCGGCAACCGCCCCAGCGCCGGGCCATTCGCCGGGCTGGTCAGCAGGCTGCTGTCCGAAGCCGTGCGCCCCATGTAGTAGGTGGGCACGTAACCCGTCGGCAGCAAGTCCGGCGCGCCGGTGGGCGTGTAGCCGTGGCTGTCGTAGCTCGCGCTGCCCAGCAAGGCCACATAGCGCGGCGCGGGCTGCCACGCCGCAGTTGCGGCCAGGAAGGCCCGCACGGCCGCCGCATCGGGTACGCCACTGCCAAACTGGTCGTAGATCGCGCTTACCGGCACCACACTCGTGGTCAGCCCCTCGGCCTGCTCTTGCCCCGCCAACTGCTGGCCGGCGGCCAGCAGGCTGTCGGCGGCAATTACCAGATAGTCCGCGCTGCCCGTGTGCAGGTCGCCCGCCGCCACCGGCAGGATATTCGTCGGGGTCACGAAGCCCGTGCCCGCCGCTGCCAGCAGTGCCGTTACGTCGCCGCGCGGCACCTGCGCTTGCACGCCATACCCGGTTCCGTCCGCGATCACCGCCGCCGGCACCACGCGCGGCGCGGCGGGGTCCGTCACGTCGTACAGCGCCCCGTTCGGGCTGCTCAACCCGCCCACCACCACGTTGATCAGCCGCCGGTTGTTCATCCCCACCGGCGTAAAGGCTAACGTATCGCCCGCCGCACGGTAGGCACGGGTGTAGCTGAGGTCGGCGCTCGCCAGCACCACCCCGTCGTGGGCCACGCCCAGGTCGTTGATCGTGTGCAGCGTCAGCGTGTTCGCCCCCGCGTGCAACACGCCCGCCGGCACGGTCAGGGTGATGCTCTGCGGGGCCATGCCGCGCCAACTGCGTGCCCCCAGCACGGTGCCGTTGAGCGCCAGTTGCAGGTGGTGGTCCTGCGGCTGCGACCCATCGCTCGTCCAGCCCTGCACCGCCACCGTCAACTCCGCCGCTCCGTCGCCGGTGGCGGCGGGCGCGTTCACGGTGCCCGTCGCGTCCGCCGCATCCAGGGTGTAGGTCCAGTACCAGGGACCGTCGGGCGAGGGCGCGCCCAGGTCGGGAGCATACTGCCAGTAGACGGTGTTTTCTTCGCTGTGGACCGTGCTGCGGAAGGCGGGCGCAGCGGGGCCGTCAGGCTTGGCGCTGCCGACCGTGCCCATGCGCGCACCGGGCGTGGAGCCGGCACTCAGGAAGTAGGCGCTGCTGTCGCCGTAGACCGAGCGGGCGGCCGGCGCGATAAAGTCGAAGCTGTCGCCGGGGCCGAACACGCCGGGGGTGGCGAGATGCAGGGCCAGCGGCACGGCCACGCGGCCGGCGGCGGGGCCATGAGTGAGACCCAAGTAGGTAGGGTTGAGGCCGGTCAGCGGCACCCCGGCGGCTTGCAAGTCCGCATAGCTGACGCGCACGATGCCGGGGCCGGGCACAGTGAGCCGGTAGGCGGCTTTGGTCAGGGGCCGCAGGCTGGCCGGGGCCGGTGTGACCCGGTTGGCAGCGCGCCACGCGGCGGCCTGTTGGGCGGCGGCGACCGGGTTGCCGAGGGTCTCCGGCGCGGGCAGGGTCTTGCCGACCGCGAAGGGGGCGAAGGCTTGCGTGTGGTTGGCGAAGTCCACCGCCTGGATCTGGTAGAAGGCGGCGGCGGTGCCGGTCGAGTCGTGGAAGCGATAGGGACCGGCGCTGCTCATGGTGCCGGGGTTGCGGATCAGCGCCGTGTTGACCGTTTGGTAGGGGCCGGCTTGGGTAGCGGCGCGCAGCACGTTGTAGCCGAGGTGGGCGACTTCGCTGGCGGCGGTCCATTGCACGTCCACGCCGCCGGCGGTGACGGGCGCAGCGGCCATATCGCGCACTTGGGCGCTAGTGGGGTTGGCCGGGCCGTCGAACAGCAAGCCGCCGATAACCAAGTTGCCGGTGCTGGCCGGACGGTTCAGCAAGCCGGTGCTGACATAGATCGTGGCGGTGGAACTGCCGGCGAGTTCCCACTGGGTCACTGCGCCGTTGCCGCCGCCGTAGCTGACCAGGGTGGCACCGCCGGGCACACCGTTATTGAGGCTGAGGGCTCCGTTACGCCCGCCGTTGCCGGGGTTGTTGTTGGTGTAGACGGTGAGGCGGATGGGCGCGGTGGGCAGGCCGCTCAGGGTCAGGATAAGCGTGTTGCCGTTGCCGTCCGAGCCCGCGTCATAGATGCCGCTGAACGTGTGCGGGCCGTTATCAAGGTAGGCGCTGCCGCCGGCCTGGGTGCCGGCAATGCCACGCGACTCGGAGCTGGCGCGGCTGATCGCCACCTGCACGCCACTGAAAGGGGCGCTCAGCAGGCGTTGATCATTGGGATTGGGCGGGGCGGGGCAGGGGCAGGTGATGTCGGCGGGGTTATTGTAGTTGAACAGGAGGTAGCCGGCTTGGCCGATAGGCTGGCCGGCGATGGTGGCGTTGAGCGCGCCGGTGCCCAACGTCGAAGACAAGTCAAGGTCGCTGGTCAGGGTGGTGCCGCCGATGAAGGTGGCGGTGGGGGTGGTCGTCGGGGTGGCCGTTGCCGTCACGGTCGCCGTGGCGGTGCTGCTGCTGGTCGCCGTCACGGTCGCCGTGGCGGTGCTGCTGCTGGTCGGCGTGAGCGTCGGCGTGGGGGTAACGGCTCCAAGGGGCGCGAAAGCCACACCGCGAAAAGCGGTATTGCCTGCGGCAGTGGCTAAAGCAACGGCAGTACCGGTCATCGTCGCATTGTAACCGCTGCTATCGGTTACGGCACTGAACTTGGTATCGCCGGTGGCGTACAGAGTGACGCTAGTGCCGGTAACTACGCCAGTCAGGCCGCGCACAGAGGCGGTCGCCGCAACACTACCTTGTGCCGTCCAACTGCCACTGACTAGAGAGTATTTCTGAATTACGCTATTCTCATCCGCGACATAGAGCGTGTCCATACCGGGCACAGCGGCGCTCAGATCGGCTAGGAAAAAGCTGTTCGGATTACTGGTGTTACCCGTTGGGAAGCCGGGCAGGTTAGTAGTCGTTTGGCCGGCCGTCATGGGCAAACCTGTTCCCACGGTAGCGACACGGAACGGAGTAGACTGGGTAGAGATGTAAAGCTGGCCGTTAAAGATATGAACTTGGCGCACACTATTGGGTGCTGTGGTGAGTTGCGTCGAAGTCGTGGCCCCCACCGTTGCATAATGGATGCTGTCAACTGCCCCCGTTACCCACAAGGCGGTGCCGTTGGTACTGGCGACGCTTCGCACACTATTGCCGTCGCTCATGTCACGAAGGGCGGTCGTAGTATCCACGCCACCCGCCGAGTCTATCCGCCCGACCACGCGATTAGTCGTGGAGGAGGTAGTGGACGCAACGCCGACTGTACCTACGGCGGCATCATAGCCGGTGAGCAGCAGATAACGGCTGTCGGTAGAGCGGGTCAGCAACCCTTCGGCGGTAGCTAAACCGCTGGAGGTGAGCCGACGATTCGATCCGCTGGTGGTAGTGGGGAGCGGGATCGATTGCACCAAAACACCGGCAGGCGTATATTCATCAAGGAACACGGCCGTAGCCGAGGTATTTAACGCGGCGGCTCCCGTGCCGACACGATAGATCACCAAATCACCGGGGATGAAAGCTGCTTGTGGCTGGGAACTGCCGGCTGGTTCTGCGGGACGAGCGAGAGCGGGGACTTGTCCACTGGATACGCTAAAGGCCATAAACAGCAGAAACAGCGCCACAGCCGGCAGGCCGGACAACCAGCGAGCGGGAAGAGAGGGCCAACGCATGGTCGAATCCTTTCCTGTGCCTATATACCTGCAATGAGGCCCAGAGTTATGGGGGGGCCGGCGATACAGCAGAGCAGGATGCAAAACAAAACGACCAGATGATGGGCACATTATAGCACATCCACTCCGCCGCTGTGTCTCCTATATCGTGTAAATATCTCGTACTTTGGGGGTCTATTCGTTAGGC
>JALYUO010000453.1 GCA_030853735.1 Chloroflexota bacterium | reverse complement strand
ACAGATGTTCTGCGGAAGGATTAGCCTGAAGGGAGAGGGGGAGTCAAAGTGGGTCTGCCGACCTCTCCCCCCAACCCCCTTCCCTACGAAGGAAGCGGAGTCTACACAGAGATGGTCGTTATAATATGGACCGGCGTAGCGCCCGTCTAGCTCCCCCTCTCCCTTCAGGAGAGGAGGGTGGGGGGTGAGGTCGGTCGGCCCCGCAAAAAGATAGACCACACCCCTAAAGCGGTAACGGTTCAGTCGGGCGCGTAGGGGCACGGGGCGCGGTTGTAGCATCGTTGCGTGCTGCGCCCGTACTTGTTCTGTTCAGGGGAGCGTTCGTACCCGCAGATGCCCAACCCCAACGAGTACGGCGCAGCACGCAGCGCGGCTACAGTAGTCTCCTTCTACTGGTCCGCTCGTCGCACTAACTAAACTGAACATTTACCTAAAGCGGGCCGGTGGTAACGCCCAGCGTGGATCGGCTATAATAGCACGGCGATAGGCGATGGGGGCGGCGGTGCGCTGGAGCGACCGCTGCCGATTGTGAGGCGAAAGGATACGATTGATGTATACGGTGACGCTTATTCCGGGCGACGGTATCGGGCCGGAGATCAGCGAGGCCACGCGGCGCGTGCTGGATGCGACGGGCGTAGCCTTTGAGTGGGATGTGCAAGAGGCGGGCACGGCGGTGGCCGAACAGACCGGCACGGCGCTGCCGGAGTCGGTGATCGAGTCGGTGCGGCGCAACAAGGTCGCCATTAAGGGGCCGATCACCACGCCGGTGGGCAAGGGCTTTCGCAGCGCCAACGTCGGGCTACGCAAGGCGCTGGATCTGTATGCCAACGTGCGGCCCTGCAAAACGCGGCCCGGCGTGCGCTCGCGCTACGACAATATTGACCTGGTCGTGGTGCGCGAAAACACCGAGGATCTGTACGCGGGCATTGAGTTCTATGAGGGCAAGCCGGAGACGGCAGAGTTGATCGCCTGGATCGCCGAGAACAATGGGGCCAAGATCCGGCCCGATTCGGCGATCAGCATCAAGCCGATCAGCATCACCGGCAGCCGGCGCATCGTCAAGTTCGCCTTTGAGTATGCGCGGGCCAATGGGCGGCACAAGGTGTCGGCAGTGCATAAGGCCAACATCATGAAGGCGACCGACGGCCTCTACCTGCAAACCGCCGAAGAGGTGGCGCGGGACTACCCGGACATCGCCTTCGAGAATATCATCGTGGACAATATGTGTATGCAGCTGGTGCAGAAACCCGACCTCTACGACGTGCTGGTGCTGCCCAACCTGTACGGCGATATCTTGTCGGACCTGTGCGCGGGACTGGTCGGCGGGCTGGGCGTGGCCCCCGGCGCGAATATCGGCGAGGGCATAGCCCTGTTCGAGCCGATCCACGGCAGTGCGCCTAAATATGCCGGGCAAAACCGGGTCAACCCAATGGCGATGATGTATAGCGGCGTGATGATGTTGCAGTACCTGAACGAGACCGCCGCCGCCACCCGCTTGGAAGGCATTCTCGATGGGCTGATCGCCGCCGGCACCCACGTCACCTACGACCTCAAGCCCACACGCAACGACCCGACCGCTCTCAGCACGTCGGCGGTGGCGGATGAGATCGTGCGCCAGCTAGGGAGGGCGTGAAACGTGCAACGTGCAACGTGAACGTGAAACCTGAGTAACGATTGAGTTTGTGTTGCCCTAAAGAGGATCTGTCATTCTGAGTAGTCCGACCAGGCTATTTGTCATGTTGGCTGGGACTGTAGCAGCGCACGGCGTGCGCGGGGTCGCCGACGGCAACGATTAGAGCGTGACAAATAGGGCTGGTTGGTCTACTGAGCGCAGCGAAGAATCCGTCGCCATCTGATCCAGTACCGGGTTGGTGACTCGCTACCAGCGAACTATGTCTACGGTAGTAGGGACACCCACCCAACAGATTCTTCGCTGCGCTCAGAATGACAAGTAGGCTGAATCGTTACTGACGTTGGACGTTGCACGCTGTACGCTGTACGCTATGCGAATCGCCATCAACGGCTTCTACTGGGACCAGCCGGATACCGGCAGTGGGCAGTATTTACGGCGGCTGTGGCGCTATCTGCCGGACTTGGCAGCGATGGCGGGGCACGAGTTGGTGCTGCTGCGGCCCGGCGCGGAGCCGCCGGCCGATGCGCCCCCGGCTACGGCGAACGCCCGCCTGCTGACGGTGGGACCGTGGCCGGGGGCTGGGCGCGGCAGGCAGGCGGCGAAACTCTGGTGGGAGCAGGTTGGCTTGCCGGCGGCGGCGCGGCAGGTGGGCGCGGATGTGCTGCATTGCCCCTACTTGGCTGCGCCGCTAGTCGCTTTCTGCCCGACCGTGGTCACGGTGCATGACCTGATTCCGTGGGCGCTACCGGCCTACCGGCGCGGGCGAGCGTTGCGGCTCTATCTGTGGCTGGCCCAAATCGCCTGCCGCCGCGCCGCGCTGCTGCAGACCGACTCGGAAGCGTCACGCCGCGATGTGCTGCGCTACTTGCGCGTGCCACCGGCGCGGGTTCGCACCGTGCTGCTGGGCATTGAGCCGGAGTTCGCGGTCGCGCCGCCGGCGGCGGAGATCGCCGCCATGCGCGGGCGCTGGGGCTTGCCCGAGCGCTATGCGTTCTACATCGGCGGCTATGATCGGCGCAAAGATGTGCCGACGTTGCTGCGCGCTTGGGCGGCGGCGCTGCCGCAGCTGACCGCGCCGGGCGAGCCACTGCCGGTGCTGGCGTTGGCCGGGCGCATCCCCGATCCCGGCCCGCTCTATCCCGACCTGCGTGCCCTGGCCGCCCAGTTGGGGCTGACCGGGCCTGACCCGGCGCGCGCACCGCTGCGCCTGCTGGGCCGCGTGAGCGAAACCGACAAGCGGTTGCTCCTGGCCGGGGCGACGCTGTTCCCCTTCCCGTCGCGCTACGAGGGCTTCGGCTACGACCCGCTGGAAGCGATGGCCGCCGGCGTGCCGGTGCTGGCGACCGACCGCAGCGCACTGCCCGAAATCGTGGGCGACGCGGGCGATCTGCTGCCGCCCGGTGATGTCCCCGCCTGGACCGCCGCCCTGATCCGCCTCTGGCGCGACCCCACCCACCACGCCGCCTGCGCCGCCCGCAGCCGCGCCCAGGCCGCCCGCTTCGACCCCGCGCGCACGGCGGCGGCAACGCTGGTGGCGTATAAGGACGTGCTACTCTCGTAGCGGTAGGTGTGCGCCCGCCCGACCTCACCCCCAACCCCCTCTCCCTTCAGGAGAGGGGGAGGCGCCTAGGGCCGGTTCCAGCAACCGGTTAGGCTATCCGCAACGAGTACGGCGCACAGCCGTGCGCGTCTACACCCAACCGGTTCCTGGAACTTACCCTAGAGCCTGTTATGCACTTTCAGTTATAAGCAAAAGAGCATAATAGATCAGCAAGCGCACAAAAGACCGAAACATAGATCGATCAACATCTTTGATAAGTACCCATAAACTATACTATGGGTTTTAG
>JALYUO010000452.1 GCA_030853735.1 Chloroflexota bacterium | reverse complement strand
GGGCCGCGCTGTCGAGCGTCCAGCCGCCGGCAAATACTCCCAGGCGCTTGAACAGGCGACCGGCGCTGGGTGACAGCAACTGCACACTCCAGGCGATAGCCTCGCGCATGGTCTGGTGGCGCGGCGGAAACGCACCTCAGCGCGAGTCTGCGCCTCTATCGGGCGCTCGGCGATAAGGCGGGTATTGCCGGCGTGCTAACCGACCTGGAATGGGTCGCCGGCTACCAGGGTGACGGCGCGCGGGCGGCCGCGTTGGGGGCGGAGAGCCTGGCCTTATGGCGCGCACTGGGCGATAGCCACGGCATTGCCCGCGCGCTGAACCGCTTGGCCTTCGAGGCCGAGCAGCGCGGCGCGACCATCCAGGCCGCCGGCTACTATGCCGAAAGTCTCGCCCTGTCGCGGCGCAGCGGCAACACGCGCAGCATCGCCTACACGCTCAACGGTATCGGCGAAGGCGCACGCAGCCGAGGTGAATACGTGTACGCGCTAACCTGCTACCGCGAGAGCCAAGAATTGTTTGCCACGCTGGGCGACAGTTGGGGCATTGCGCTGGCCTTGCATAACCAGGCCCACGTCGCGCACGCGCAGGGCGCACCGGCCCGCGCCGCCCGGCTCTTTGCCACCGGCTTGAGCCGCTTTCACACTCTCGCTAATCAGTTGGGTATCGCCTGGTGCCTGGCCGGCCTCGGGGGGGTCGCCGCCACAGTCGGCCAAGCGACCCGCGCTACCCACTTACTGAGCGCGGCGGGAGCCTTGCTCAACACACTGGGAGCCGAGTTGGAGTCGGTAGATCGCGCGGTGTATCGGCAAAGTGTGGCGACGGCCAGCGCCGCCCTGCCCAGCGTCGACTTTGCCGCCGCCTGGACCGCCGGGCGGGGCTTGTCGCTCGACGAGGCGCTCCTGCTGGCCGCGCCGCTCAATGACTTATAGCTTGGCGCTAAATTGGTCGCTGCTCCCTATTGACTCTGCCGTTACGTGATGCTTTATGCTATCGCTGAGGCACAAAGCATACTACGCTGTCCCTCCGGCGGGTTGCTACCGCCGCACAATCGGCCGTATACGTCTATAAGGAGCTGCAACACCATGGAAGTGACAACCGAAATCTATCCGATGCCCGCCTTCCCCCTGCTGAATGTGACCGATCTGGCCGCATCCGCCCGTTGGTATGAGGCGACGCTCGGCTTTGCCAACATCTTCACCATGCCCGGTCCTGGCGGGCTGCCGGGCTTAGTCCATCTGCGCTGGGCCAAATATGCCGACCTGCTGATTGCCGGCCGCCCGCTAACGGTCGCCGGCCCGCGGGGCCTGGGGGTCACGCTCACCTTCGGCTGCTGGGGCACCGGCACGACGGTGGACGACCTCGCCGCCCGCGCCCAGGCCGCCGGAGCCACCATCCTGGCCGGCCCCGCCCACACGCCCTGGAACACCCATGAGTGTACTATCGCCGATCCCGACGGCTATCGGCTCACCTTCACCGAGCCGGTCAATATGCAGCAAACCATGGACCAGACTATCGCCCAGGTCGTGGGCACCACCGGCGGCTGAGTCAGTAGACCACCCTCGCCTTGCGGCGGGCTGCGCTAGTGTCCACAAAAAGATGCAGCGCAGCCCACCGCATGAGCATTTTCGCCCCCATTGCACAATACACAATACACAATACATGGTATAATCCTTCGACGACCGAAGGAGTTCCCAATGGCCCCTACCCCCCAAGCGACCACCCGGCCGCCCCAAGCCCCGCCGGACGACTCCCCACGCCGTCGCGCCAGGCGCGTAGTCCTGCTCCTGCTGCTGGTGAGCGCCCTGTTCGGGGCCAACGGCCTGTACCTCACCAACCTGAGCCGCCACTATAAACTGTTTAACGTCACCGATTTTTCCCATCATGGCTGGTTAGCGGGGCGGGTCGTCCTGGGCGGCGGCAGTCCGTATGATAGTCAAACTTGGCTACAAACCCACTGGACCCCGGAATACGAACAAGAAATCGGGCGCGCCTACAGCAACGGTCAATTCGTCAACGTGTTTCACACCCGCAACGGAACGCTATATAATCCGCAGCACCTATCGGATTTTCTCTATCCCCTCTGGATGGCCTTTTTCTTTAGCCCGTTCGCGCTCCTACCCCTCTATTGGGCGCTGGCGCTGTTCATGCTGCTGAATGAACTGGCGCTGCTGCTGGCGCTGCGCTGGGCCTGCCGCCTACTCCAGTTCCACCCTCCCTGGGAGATAACCATTGTGATCGCCGTACTGGGGGTCGGCTTTCGCCCCACGTTCCTGACCCTGCAAGAAGGCGCATACACCGGCTTAGTATTGGCGGCCCTGCTGGCGGCGATTGGGCTGATTCAGCAGCGCCGGCAGCCCTGGCTGGTCGGCGCATTGCTGGCTTTCTGCACCATCAAACTACAGGTGACGCTCCTCATCCTGGTGTATGTCGGGTGCTGGCTGCTCATCCAACGCCGCCGGCAGATCATCGGCTGGACCGCTTTTTGGGGCGTGTGCCAATGGGGGCTCCCCACCCTGCTCTGGCCGGGCTGGATTGGACAATGGCTGAAGATGACCGGGTTGGTCAACCCCGTGATCTTTGCCCAGCCCACCCTATGGTCGCTGTGGGTCACGTATGGCGGCCCCTACTGGTGGCTGATCGGCCTCGCCGTCACGGCTGTCCTGCTCGGCGCGTTCATCCCCCGCTGGCGCAGGGACTTTCGTAGCGCGCAGTGGACCCAGCTGCCCCTGACCTTTATCGCGGCCGTTCCGCTAACCTACTACGCTTGGGAATACGATCAGGTACTGCTGCTGTTTCCCTGGTTAGCGTGCTGGAGCCGCGCCGCCGTGGGGGACACACCGGCCGCCCGGCGCTGGCGGTTGCTGTTAATCGCCTGGATTTTGTTGCTACCGCTCTACGCGCTACTGCTGCCGGTGCCGGCCAATCAGATCGCCACCTATGGCCTGCTGCTGCCCGCCACCCTGTTGCTGCTCTACCTCTTAGCCGCTAAGAGCAAGCCGCCCCACCGAGCAGCGCGCGAGCCGCTAATGGATGGGACTAGCGCCCAGGTCGGGGGCACCGCCGGCGGCTGAGTCAGTAGACCACCGTCGCCTTGCGCCAGCCCGCATCGGGCGCAAACACCCGCGCCACCTGCCAGCCATCGCCGTGCCGCCGCGCGTGCCAAATGCCGGCGGTCGGCAGCAGCAGGTGATCCGGCGCACGGCGCAAGTCTACCGCTTCGCCGCGTAGCTCGCTCTGAAACACCAGCAACGGGCTGCCGTGGCTCACCACGCCCACCGTCGGGTACGGCACATCCGCCAATGCCGACAGAAACTCCTGGATGCGGGCGCGGATCGCTTCGACGCTCTCGCTGTGCGGCGCTTCCGTCAGCAGGCTCCGCACGCTCACCCCTAGCCCCAACTGCTCGCTGATGTGCTCGGCGGTTTGCAGCGTGCGGCGGAACGGCGACACAAACAAATGCCGCACCCCCCGCCCCGACAGGAAGGTGGCCGCCTGGCGCGCCTCATAGCGCCCCTGCGCCGACAGCCCCGGCCCCGGCGCGACATCATACGGCACATCCTTCGCGCGCGTCGCGTCGCCGTGCCGGATCAAATATAACTCAGTCAGCATCCCATCCCTCTACATACAGCCAAGCGGCAGCGGATTGCCGCCGCCGGTGTCTCTAGCTGTAGTATACCGGGCTATAGCGGCGCGCCGCATCGTCCGTCCGGGCAGTCCCCGCCCCCGCTAAACGGCTAGGGGCCGCGTCTCCTCCTCAACCCTTAGCCAGCCGCGCCAGCAACGCATAGGTGCGCGCCGCCGAAGCCGCCTTGTCTGGGCCGACCGCGAACGGCACGGCCTGGAAATCGGTCACGCCAAGCGCCGCGAGGCGCGCCAGCGTCGCCGTCACCGTGTCCTCATCGCCCACCACCGCAATATCGCCCGGCCCCGCCACCCCCTCCCGGTCCAGCATCGCCCGGTAGGCCGGCAGCACGCCATAGAGGCGAAA
>JALYUO010000444.1 GCA_030853735.1 Chloroflexota bacterium | reverse complement strand
CCGCCGACCTCACCCCCGCCGATACGTCGTCCTATATCACCCCGGCGTTGGCGGCGGCCTTACGCCGCTACCACCCGGCGGTGGAGGAGTTCCGCATTCCGCTGGACCCGCCCGCCGGCGCGGTGGCCGACCTGCGCGCGCGGCTGGCCGCCTTTGACCTAGTGGTGATCGGCACCATCAACGCCACGGCCCACGCCGGGCAGGCGGCGCTGGTCAACGCTCTGCTGGCCGACGGTACACCGACCGTCGCCGTCGCCCTGCGCCTGCCCTACGATCTGCAAGCCTACCCCGCCGCGCCGACCTATCTCTGCACCTACAGCCTGCTCGAATCGTCCATGACCGCACTGGCGGCGGCGCTGTGGGGCCGGCAGCCGTGTTCGGGCCGCTTGCCGGTAGCGATCCCCGATCTGTACCCGCTAGGGCATGGTCTGGCCCTGCTGGAGGGCTCATGAGCCAGGAAATCGAGTTTTCGACGATGACGGATAGCGCGGCCCAGATCCAGCCGCTGATCGACCAGTTCACTGCCCAGACCGGCATCAGCGTGCGGCTGCGCCTGCTCACCTGGGATACGGCGTGGAGCGATCTGGCGCGCATCGGCCTCTATGGCGACGGGGCCGATGTGTCGGAGGTCGGCAGCACTTGGCTGGGCGATCTGGTGGCGATGCACGTCTTGCAACCCTTCAGCGCCGACGAGATCGCTGGGCTAGGGGGCGCGGCGGCGTTCCTGCCGTCGGCCTGGGCGGGCACCCAGCTGGTCGGCCAAAGCGAGACCTGGGCGATTCCCTGGATGACCGGCGCGCGCTTGCTAGTCTATCGCCGACACTTGCTGGAAGCCGCCGGCGTTGACGAGCGCAGCGCGTTCGGCAGCGTGACGCAGTTCGAGCAAACGGTGGCGCGCCTGCACGAAGCCGGCGGGGTCACGCCCTGGCTGGTGCCCACCGGCATCACCCACACCACGCTGCTGAACGTGGCAAGCTGGGTCTGGGGGTCGGGCGGCGATTTCGTCACACCCGACGGGCGGCGCACGCTGTTCAGTGCGCCGGCGGCACGGGCCGGGCTGCGGGCCTATTTCGCGCTGGGCCGCTATCTGACCCCCGCCGTGCGCCATCTGCGCCGCTTGCAGCCCGACGAATACTTTGTGCAACACGCCGACGCGGCCCTGACCATCAGTGGACCCTGGCTGGTTCTCAACGCGCGCAGCGCCGCCACTGCGGGGGCGGAGCGGCTGGGCATAGCCTTGCCGCCGGGCGCATCGTTTGTCGGCGGCTCCTCGCTGGTCATCTGGCAACGCAGTCGCCAACATGAGGCGGCGCTCGCATGGATCCGCTTCCTCACCCAGACCGCGGCCCAGGTGGAGTACAGCCGCCTGATCGGGTTGCTGCCGGTGCGCCGTGCGGCGCTGGAAGCCTGGCCCTTTACCGGCGATCCCTTATGGCAGCGCGTGCGCGAAGGCGTGGCCGGCGGGCGCAGCTTTCCCGTCACGCCCACCTGGGGCTTGCTGGAATACCGGCTGGCGGCCACCTTCGGCAGCCTCTGGACCGAAATACTCACCCAAGCGCAGCCTAACCTAGACGCGCTGTTGGTCCGCTATCTAGACCCGCTGGCCGAACGCCTCGACGCGGTGCTGAAACAATGACGACGGATTACTATAGTAATTCAGCTAATGATCTGGAAATTATGAAAGAGGAGTTTGCACCCCCAGGTGCAAACGACGCGCCGCCTGCGGAGTTAGCACCTGGGGGTGCAAACTCCTCAGTTGGCGGGGCCAATCGCTGCTCCAGATTATTAGCTGAATTACTATAGCCGCGCCCCTACAGCGCGTTTAATCACCTCTTACGTTTTACGTTTTACGCTTTACGCCGTCATTCCGCATTCCGCATTCCGCATTTAGAAGCGCGGATCGAAGCTGCTTTGGCGGTTTTCGGTGCCCAGGTGCGCGCTGACGGCGGTGCGGCGACCGGCGGAGAGGCTGCCCCAGGCCATCAGGCCGGCCATGATGAGCGTTTGCTCATAGATTTCGTCGTGACCGAATTGTTCGAGTTCGGTATCGAGCAAGGCTACCTCGTCGGCGGCGGTGTAGCGCACTTTGCGGGTCACCTGCTCCTGGCCGTCACCCTCCACGAGGCAGTCGAGGTACATGGCATCGCTCGTCAGGTCAAGCGTCATGGTCAGAGGGCTGGCATCGTTGGTGGTCAGACGCACCGTGCGAACTTCGCCAGGGCACGCGGCCGATCCGGTCGTGGCGCGCAGCACAATCGGGATCGAGCGCACGCTTTGGCGCACGGTCAGCACCAGATCGCCCACGCCGCCGCGCCCCGCCGAGCCGGAGTGGAACTCCCACTGGAGGCGGCTGGCAAGCCACGCGGCATAGAGAAACGCCTGGATCGGGTTGGCAGCCTGATCCTCAATGGGCGCGGCGTACTGGATCTCAATGCTACCGATGCGCCCCAGGCTGGGCAGCAGGGTGGGATCATCGAACAGGCCGGCGGTGGCCTCGCGCAACCCCGTTAGGCGACCCCAGTTGAGATCGCCCGGCGCATAACGGCCCGCATCGGGGTCGCGGAAGGCGGGGTCCACGCTGCGCGCCATGCCCAGCAAGCCGACCAGCGGATCAGTGAAGGTCGCCGAGTCGAGGATCAAGCGATCAATGCTGTCTTCGAGATGCTTCAAGACGACGTTGTTGAACATCGTGCCACTAGCACACCAGAGAAATACCGGCAGATCCGTGATCAGCAGATTGAGCGCCAGATTGGACACGCGGCCCAAGGCGGCGGCGCTATAGGCAGAGACGGTGATCTGTTCGCAGCAAATTTGTTTGCCGCCGGCATCGGCAGTGTGGCAGTGGGCCGACAGGTGGGCCTCTAGGTCGCCGGCGGCAGGCGTTGCCGTCGTGGAGGGAGCCGCGCTTTCGCCGCTGCGGTTCGCGATCATGATGGTGCGACAGGGATGACGACGCACGATGTGGTCAATGGCTTCGTTGGCGGCGGTGGTGCGGGCTTCGTCTTCGGTGTAGACCACGAGGTTCATAGCGCGCATCAGGGTGACGGCGACTTTGCCTTCGTTGTCGCCGCCGCTGGTGGTAGACTTCCACGCCTGGATCAGTTCGCGGTCTATGTTGTCTACCGGCACGGAGATGGTGCCGCCATGCACAATATCGCGCAATGCCTCGGCGCTATAGGGATCGGCGGGCGTGTCGGCATCGGCCTGAGCCACGGCATCCAGGTTACTGTTTTCCAGGGCGCGGGTGAGGCCCGGTTGCTCATCGAGCAGCGCGGCCTGGGGACCGGGTTTCTGAACCGTAGAGGGAGTCGGTGGCATGGTGCCGCCGGCTTGTGGGTCAGGCAGCGGGGGCAGCCCCTGGTGCGTGTTATGGTCGGCACCGGACCGTGTGGGCAAGGTGTCGCCGGGGATCGGCATCGCCTGCCCAACCGGCGCGATGGGGGCTGCAGCATCTGCCGGAGTCGGAGTTTTCTCGTTGTCGGCCATAGCGGTGCCTCTCTAGATTCTGCGCCAGATACGCCCGTCACGGGCCAGCAAGCGGTCGGCCTCTTCCGGTCCCCAACTGCCGGCCTCATACTTCGGAATGTCGGCGGGCGCTTGCTCGTTCCAGCCGTCCATAATTGACGTGACAAACTCCCAGGCTTCTTCAACCTCGTCGCGGCGGGTGAACAGCGTCGAATCGCCCAACATAGCATCCAGTAAGAGCCGCTCATAGGCATCGGCGGGTTCGATACCGAACGAGGTGCCGTAGCGGAAATCCATGTTGACCGGGCGCACGCGCATCAAGGGGCCGGGGATTTTGGAGGCGACTTTGATTGTCGTGCCTTCGTCGGGCTGGATATGGACCACCAGCGAGTTGGGGTCGAGGCCGTCCATGCTGCGGCGGAAGAGCAGATGGGGCGCTTGCTTGAATTGCAAGGCGATTTCGGTGGTGCGCTTGGGCAAGCGTTTGCCGGTCCGCAGATAGAACGGCACGCCGGCCCAGCGCCAGTTGTCCACGAACAGCTTGATGGCGACATAGGTCTCGGTGATCGAGTCGGGATTGACCCCTTCTTCGCTGCAATAGCCGACCACCGGCTGACCGGCCACCGCGCCGGGACCATACTGGGCGCGCACCGTGTTGGTCCGCACCTGTTCGCGGGTCATGGGGTGAATCGCGCGCAGGACTTTCACCTTTTCATCGCGCACCGAGTCGGCATCAAAGGCGACCGGCGGCTCCATGCACATCAGGCAAAGGAGCTGCGTCATGTGGTTCTGCACCATGTCGCGGATCGCCCCGGCGTTGTCGTAATAGGAGGCGCGTCCCTCGATGCCGATATTTTCGGCTACCGTGATCTGCACATTATCTATGTACTGGTGGTTCCAGATCGGCTCGAAGATGACGTTGCCGAAGCGGAAAACGAGCAGGTTTTGCACCGTCTCTTTGCCCAGGTAGTGATCAATGCGGTAAATCTGGCGCTCGCTAAAGACGGCGTGCAGGCTGCGGTTCAGTTCGCGTGCGCTTTTGAGGTCGCGGCCAAACGGCTTCTCGACCACGATGCGGCTCCAGCCCATCCCCTGCTCCGGGTCGCGGGTGGACTCGCGCGACACGAGGCCGACTTTGCCCAGGTTGGTGCCGATAATCGGATAGACATCGGGCGGGGTCGCCAGATAGAACAGATAGTTGCCGTGCCGCCCGTTGGCCTCGTCAATTTCGGTCAGCTTGGCTTTCAGCCGCGCAAAGCCGGCTTCGTCGTGGAACTCGCTTTGTATATAGTAGACCCCCTGCACCAGGGTGTCCCACACTTGCTGCACCACCGGGCGATTGCGCGAAAACTGGTTGACCGCTTTGAGCATCTCGGCCCGAAACTCGTCATCCGTTTTGGGCTTGCGGGCCACGCCGACCAAGCTGAAGCCGTGCGGTAACAGCCCGTCGAGGGCCAGATTATAAAGCGCCGGCAACAACTTGCGATGGGTCAAGTCGCCGGTGGCCCCAAACAGCACCACGGTACATGGCTGCGGGGTAAGTTGTTGCCGCAGGCCCGCGCGCAGCGGGTTCACGGTCGTGGATGCTTGCAT
>JALYUO010000428.1 GCA_030853735.1 Chloroflexota bacterium | reverse complement strand
GGTCAGTGTGGTCATGGGTGTCTCCTTTGAGTAGGCAGTAGGCAGTAGGCAGTAGGCAGAACGGGGTCGTGTCTGCCTACTACGCCGCAATCACAACGCCGCAGATCTACCATACTACCTACCGTCTACTGCCTACTGCCTACTGCCTACTGCCTACTCAAAGGAGACACCCATGACCACACTGACCACGCCCCCTGCCGCCACTATGCCCGACCGCGACGGCAAGTTCGGCGCGTTTGGCGGGCGCTATGTGCCCGAAACGCTGATGCCGGCTTGCCAGGAACTGGAAGCGGCCTACGCCACGATCCCCCAGCAGGCGGAGTTTCGCGCCGTGCTGGCCGAGTTGCAACGCGATTTTGTGGGCCGGCCCACGCCACTCTACCATGCGCGGCGGCTGACCGCTGAGGCCAGAGGCGCGCAACTCTATCTGAAGCGCGAAGACTTGGCCCACACCGGCGCGCATAAGATCAACAACGCGCTGGGGCAGGCATTGCTCGCCAAGCGCATGGGCAAAAGGCGTATCATCGCCGAAACGGGCGCGGGGCAGCACGGCGTAGCGGCCGCGACGGCCTGCGCGCTGCTGGGCCTCGATTGCATCGTCTACATGGGCGAGGTGGACATTGCGCGCCAAGCGCCCAACGTGTTCCGCATGAAGCTGCTCGGTGCGGAGGTGCGCCCCGTCACCAGTGGCAGCCGCACGCTCAAAGACGCGATCAACGAGGCCATCCGCGACTGGGTGACGAACGTGGCTGATACGTTCTACATCATCGGTTCCGTGGTCGGCCCGCATCCCTACCCGCAGATTGTGCGCGACTTCCAATCCGTGATCGGCACCGAGGCGCGCGCGCAGGCGTTAGCCCAGATCGGGCGCTTGCCCGACGCGGTGGTGGCCTGTGTCGGCGGCGGCAGCAACGCCATGGGCATCTTCTATCCCTTCGTGGGCGATGCCGCCGTGCGGCTGATCGGCGTGGAAGCGGGCGGATCGGGCGTGGCGAGCGGCAAGCACGCCGCGCCGCTCTCGGCGGGCACGCCCGGTGTGCTGCATGGTGCGCGGATGTACCTGATGCAAGACTCCGACGGCCAGGTGCTGGAAACGCACTCCATTTCGGCGGGCCTCGACTACCCCGGCGTAGGGCCGGAACATTCCTACCTCAAAGACCTGGGCCGGGCGCAATACGTGGCCGCCACCGACGATGAGGCCATGAGCGGCTTCCAGGCGCTCTGCCGCCTGGAAGGCATCATCCCGGCGCTCGAATCGGCCCACGCGGTCTATTACGCCATGCAACTGGCGGGCACCATGCCGGCCGATCAACATATCATCATCAACCTGTCGGGCCGGGGCGACAAAGACATCTTTACCGTGGCTGATGTGCTGGGCTTTGATCTGGGGATGCGGATGACCACTGGGGGGGGACACTAACATGGGCACAGCACGCATTGCGGCAGCGTTTGCCGCCGCCAAAACACGCGGCGCGGTGGCATTGATGCCCTACGTTGCGGCGGGCTACCCGACACTCGACACCAGCCGCGACGTGGTGCTGGCCCTGGCAGGGGCGGGAGCCGACCTGATCGAGATCGGCATTCCGTTCAGCGATCCGCTGGCCGACGGCACAACCGTCCAGCGGGCAACGCAGGTGGCGCTCAAAGGCGGCATCACGTTCGACCGCTGCCTTGAGCTGGTGCGCGAAATCCGCTCCCAAGTGGCTACGCCGTTGATTTTTATGGGCTACTACAACCCGATCCATTACCGTGGCATCGCCCGCACGGTCGCCGATTGTGTGGCCGCCGGGGTAGACGGTCTGATCGTGCCCGACCTACCGCCCGAAGAAGCCGGGGAGTTGCTGGCAGCGACCCAGGCGCACGATCTGGCGCTGATCTTTCTTGTTTCGCCGGTCAGCAGTGATGCCCGGCTGGCCCAGGTCGCCGCGCTGAGTAGCGGTTTCCTCTACTGCGTCTCGCTGACCGGCGTAACCGGCGCGCGCAGCGAACTCGCGCAGACCTTGCCCGCCTACGTCGCCCGCGTGCGCGCCCACACCGATCTGCCGCTTGCTATTGGCTTCGGCCTCAGCACCGCCGCCCATGTTGCCCAGGTGGGTCAATTGGCTGACGGCGCGGTGGTCGGTGCTGCGCTGATCGACCGCATCACCGCCGCCCCCGGCCAGGAAGCCGCTGTCGCCGGCGCGTATCTGCGCGAACTGCGCGGGGAGGGGTGACGAATGAAAAGTGAAAAATAATGGCAACCATGCAATGAATTGCGGAGGAGAGTGTAGGAC
>JALYUO010000398.1 GCA_030853735.1 Chloroflexota bacterium | reverse complement strand
CCTGATCATCGATCCGGCGCTGGCGGCCCTGCGCGAGGAGCGCGCCGCCGCGTGGCAACAGGCGGCGGTAGCCGAGATTTTGGCATTGCTGGGCGCGGGTGGCGCGCCGCAGGCAACCTGATAATGATCATTGGTAGAGGAGTTTATCTATGGCAACTACGCTTACTGCGACTCTGGTACAGGTCGCCGGTTATGGCTTGATCGCCGGGTCGCGCTCAATGGCGGCACCGGCCCTGTTTAGCCGGGCGGCGGCGCGTCACCCGCAGCGCTTGGCCGGCACCCCGTTCGGAGTGCTGACTTCGCCGCGTGCCCAGCAAGTGCTGACCGTCGCGGCGGTCGGCGAACTGATCGGCGATAAACTACCGTTCACCCCCAGCCGCCTGGACCCCCTCCCGCTGGGAGGGCGCATCGCTGTGGGCGCGTTTATCGGCGCGGCGGTGTGCCGGAGCGCCGACCAACCGGTGATCGGGGGCGCGCTGGTCGGCGGTGTAACGGCGGTGCTGGGCGCGTGGCTGGGCTACACCTGGCGCACCCTAGCCGCCCAACACCTGCATCTGCCCAGCCCGGTCAGCGGTGTGATCGAAGATGCGCTCGTGGCGCTGGCCGGACGGCAAGTGGCGGGATTGTGATGCGTAAAATGCAGGCTTCTCTTCTTTGCCAATCCAGCCTGCGTAGTTACTTACGTTGCGCGCTCTCCGGTTTCAGCGTCACCAGCGCCACCGCCGCCAGAATGACGGCCATTGCCACGAGGGTCAGCAGGGTGATCGGTTCGCCGGCCAGCGCCGCGCCGAGGGCGACGGCGACCACCGGGTTGGCGTAGGCGTAGCTGGTGGCGACGGCGGGGCGGACGTGGCGCAGCAAGTAACCATAGGCGCTGAAGGCGAGGATCGAGCCGAAGACGACCAGATAGATCAGCGCACCGAGCGGGCGGATAGCGGGCAGCGTGGCGGGTAGGTGTTCACCGGTCAGCCCAGCAATGCCCAGCAGGATCGCCCCGCCGACCACCATTTCGGCGGCGCTGGACATCGCGCCCGGCGGCAAGGGCAGGCGGCGGCTCCAGACCGACCCCAGCGCCCAGCACATGGGCGCGCCGAGCAGAAAGACTGCGCCCCAGCTATTGCCGTGCAGGTCGCTGTTCAAGTTGAGCAGCACCACCCCAACCAAGCCCAGGCCGATGCCGATCCACTCACGGCGGCTGGGCCACTGGCCCCACAACCCGGCGAACAGCGCCGCCCAGAGGGGCATCGTCGCCACGCCCAACGCGGCCAGCCCGGAGGCCACCCATTGCTCGGCAAACACCACGCCGCCGTTGCCGCCGACCAGCAGCAGCGTCCCGGCTATCGCCGCACCGCGCCATTGTGCCCGGCTGGGGTTGGGCGCGCCGCGCAGCCGCAAGAAGGCATACATCGGCACCCCGGCCAGCAAAAAGCGCAGCCCGGCCATGAAGAACGGCGAGAAGCCTTCGAGCGCGTAGCGGATCGCCAGATAGGTGGACCCCCAGATGATGTAGAGCGCCAACAGGCTGCCCACCACGGCCAGGGTATTGCTGCGCGGGCCAATCTCTGCTACTGCTGGGACTGGCCTAACCGCTTCCGCTTTCATTTATCCTCCATGTGGGGCGCAACCGGCGCACCGGCGGCTTCCGCCGCCAGCAGCGCGGCTTTGCGATCCACGCCCCAGCGGTAGCCGGTCAGGCTGCCGTTACTGCCCACCGCGCGGTGGCAGGGCACAACCAAGGAGACCATGTTGGTGGCGCAGGCCCGTCCGACTGCCCGACTGGCCGTGGGGGTGCCCAGGGCGGCGGCAATGGCTCCGTAGGTGCGCGTTTGCCCGTAGGGAATGGCGCGCAAGGCTTCCCAGACGCGCCGCTGGAACGCGGTGGCCTGCACATCGAGCGGCAGATCGAGCGCCGGTTGTTCGCCGCGCAGATGGCGCAAAATCGCCGTCACCGCGTTGTCTAGATCCGATCCGGCTTCCGTTCGCGTGATGGCGGCGGCGGGGTAGTCGGCGCGCAAGGCGGCTTCCAACGGCGCATCGCTGTCGCCCAGGCTGACCATGCACAGGCCGCGCTCCGTCGCCGCCACGAGCAGGCGACCCAGCGGGCAGGCGGCGGTGGTGTAGCGGATCTGCCGGCCCACCCCGCCGCGCCGGTACTCCGCCGGGGTCATGCCCAGTGCGGCGGGGGCGGCCTCGTACAGGCGACTGCTCGACCCATAGCCCGCCGCGTAGCCCGCCGCGCCCACTGAGTCGCCGGCCCGCACACCCGCCTTGAACCGTTCGGCGCGGCGGGCGGCCGCATAGGCGCGTGGGGTGACTCCCATGGCCCGCTTAAACACCCGTTGCAAGTGGCTGGGGCTGAGACCCACCGCCTGGCCCAGCACCGCCAACGTGAGCGGCATATCCCCTTCGGCATCTAACAACCGGCAGATTTCCGCCACAGCATTCGCCCCGTCGGAGTGGTCCGCTCCCTCCGGCCCGCAGCGGCGGCAGGCGCGAAAGCCTGCGGCCTCGGCCACGGCGGGCGCGGGGTAAAAGGCCACCTGGTCCGGTCCCGGTCGCCGCGATGGGCAGGATGGGCGGCAATAGATGCCGGTGGAGCGTACCGCGTAGACGAACTGCCCGTCCGCCTGCCGGTCGCGGTCGAGCACGGCTTGCCAGTATTGCGTCTCTTGCATGGTCCAATCCTCCTTGCGCGTGTCCCTTCTCGTTTGCTGTCGCGCCGGAGCGTGACTCCCTTATCATACGGCACCTTGGCCTGCGGATCTATCCGATTCTTGCGCGGCAAAGTGGGCGTATGGCGTATGGCGCGTATTAGATCAGGTGTAGTGCCTAATGCGCCGGACGGGTCTGGCCTAACGACTGCGGTTAGCCCAATGCCGCTAATTGCTCTGCCAAACGGGCGCGCAGGGCGGTCAGTGCGTCACGGCGCACGAAATAGTAGGCCCACAGACTGTGCTTCTCGTAATCAATCAGCCCGGCTTCGCGCAGCAGGCGCAGATGGTGTGACACGGTCGGCTGCTTGACCGGCAGCTCGGCTTCCAGGTCGCAGACACAGACCGGCTCATCGCTCATCCCCAGCATCGCCAGGATTTGCAAGCGGATAGGGTGGGCCAGGATCGTCAGGTCCGCGCTCGTGGCCGCAGCGGCGGTCGTGCTGAGGCGCAGCGTGACCGTGCCGCAGCAGCGGTCGCCGCGCTTGCGCTCGGTCAACGGGATCAGATCTTTCATGGCAATTTCCCCCTTATGCTTATAGTATATCCGAAGCACGGGTGGAACGATGTAGCGATCCATACCGATGGCTCCTCGGCTGGGTGTCGCACAGCCCCCTTTTTTCTTGATACGCTGACATCGCACACGCATCTTTCGCACCACAAAGCCACAAAGGACACAAAGATTTTCAACCAATGAATCCTTCGTGTTCTTTGTGGCTTTGTGGTGCAACCCGTTGTTCCGCTCGGATCGCAGCCTGCCCCATTGCCGCCGCCCGACCCGCATGGTATAATGGGGACGCGCCGCCGGGCCGCAGTGAGAAGCCGGGGCGTGACGGCAGGAGGCCACCCGGTTGCTCGATTTTTTGCGCCATACCCCGAAACAGTTTACGCTCTCGGAAGACGACAAAGCCCGTCAGCGCGAGGTGCCCGACAACCTGTGGGTCAAATGTGCGCGCTGCAAAGAACTGATTTACGTCAAAGAGTTTGAAAACGCGCTGCAAGTCTGTCAGAAATGCGGTTATCATGCCCGACTGTCGGCGGCGGAGCGCCTCCGCCAACTGCTCGATGAGGACAGCTTTGTGGAGATCGCCGCCGGCATCGGCCCCGCCGACCCTCTGGCCTTTGTCTCCGAGGGCCAAGCCTACCCGCTCAAACTACAGGAAACGCAGGACAAAACCGCCATGCTGGAAGGCGTAGTGGCCGGCACGGGGGCTATCGAAGAGCGGCCGCTGACTGTGGCGGTGGTGGATTTCGCGTTTATGGGCGGCAGCATGGGCGCGGTCTACGGCGAGAAAATCTGCCGCGCTGTGGAGACGGCCATTGCGACCCGCACGCCGCTGCTCACCGTGTCGGCATCGGGCGGCGCGCGGATGCAAGAGGGGATGTATTCGCTGATGCAGATGGCGAAGACCACCGCCGCGCTGGTCGAATTGGCCGAGGCCCAGCTGCCCTATCTGTCGCTGCTCACGGACCCCTGCTTCGGCGGCGTAACCGCGTCGTATGCCGTGCTGGCCGATGTGACGATGGCCGAGCCGGGCGCGCTGATCGGCTTTGCCGGGCCGCGCGTGATCGAGCAGACCATTCGCCAGAAACTGCCGGCCGGCTTCCAGACCGCCGAGTTTCTGCTGACCCACGGCATGATCGATCTGGTGGTGCCGCGCCGCGAATTGCGGACTACCCTGGCCCGCCTGTTGCGGCTCTATGCGCCCAGCGCGGACGCGGCCCAGTGACCGACAAACCCGCCGCCAAGCCGAAGGCCGACCCCAAAGCGAAGCCGCTGGATGCGCGCACCGAAGCGGTGTGGAGCCGGGTGCAACTGGCCCGCCACCCCGAACGGCCGCATACCCTCGACTATATTCGCGGCATCTTCACCGATTTTGTGGAGCTGCACGGCGACCGCGCTTTCGGCGATGACGCGGCGCTGGTCGGCGGCCTGGCCCGGCTGGATGAGCGCACGGTGCTGGTGTTAGGCCACCAAAAGGGGGCCAACACCAAAGAGAATGTGGCGCGCAGCTTCGGGATGCCGCAGCCGGAAGGCTACCGCAAAGCGTTGCGCCTGATGCGCCATGCTGAGAAGTTTGGCTTCCCCGTCGTTACCTTTATTGACACCCCTGGAGCCAGCCCCGGCTTGCAATCGGAAGAGCGCGGCATGGCCCTGGCGATTGCCGACGACTTGCTGGCGATGCTGACCCTGCGCGTGCCGGTGGTGGCCGTGGTCATCGGTGAGGGCGGCAGCGGTGGCGCGTTGGCAATTGGCTTGGCTGACCGCATCCTGATGCTGGAAAACGCGATCTATTCAGTCGCCAGCCCGGAAGCCGCCGCCACGATCCTCTGGCGTAGCGCGGCCCAAGCGCCCCAGGCCGCCGCCGCCATGCGGATCAGCGCCGCCGACCTGCATGAGTTCGGTATCGCCGACGGCATCATCGCCGAACCGCCCGGCGGCGCGCAGACCGACGTGCCGGCCATCGTCGAGACGGTAGGCGCGGCGATTCGGGCGGCGCTAGACACCTTAGACAGCGAGATCAGCAAGCGGCGCGGCGGCATCCCGACGCTGTTGAAAGCCCGCCGGGCCAAATATATGCAAATCGGGGTCTATACCGAGAGTGGCACGCTGGTGCGCGCGCCGGCCAAACGCGCGGGCAAAAACAATGGCCGGGAGAGCGGTGAACCGCTACCCGACCACGCTACCGAGACTATCTCAGCCCCGTAATGGTGCCGAAGGTGGGACTCGAACCCACATGAGTCTCCCCACCCGCTTTTGAGGCGGGCGCGTCTGCCGTTCCGCCACTTCGGCCTGCACTTAGTATACGCGAAGGCGGCAAAATCGTCAAGCGCTAGATCGCAGATCCATGCAGCAACCTTTCTCACCACAAAGCCACAAAGGACACAAAGGATTCAAAATCAGAAACGCAAGTTCTAAACAGAAATCTTCGTGTTCTTTGTGGCTTTGTGGTGTAATCCGTCGTTATGAGTGGCCGGCAGATGGATGAGCAGCAGCAAATTGAAGCCGCGCAACGGGGCAGCCTGGGCGCGTTTAACGATCTGGTCGGCACCTATGAGGCGCGGGTCTACAACCTGTGCTATCGGATGCTGGGCCAGGCCGAAGCGGCTGCCGATGCCACGCAAGATACGTTTCTATCGGCCTACCAGGCCATTGGCCGCTTCCGGGGCGGCTCGTTCAAAGCCTGGCTGCTGCGGATCGCCACCAACGCCTGCTATGACCAGTTGCGGCGGCAGCAACGCCGGCCCAGCCAATCGCTAGACGCGCTGATGGACGACCCCGACCACCCGCTCGACTTTCCCAGTGCCGACCGCCACGGCGATCCCGAAGACCGCGCGCTGACCAACGAACTGAGCCGCGAGATTCAGCGCGCCCTGGCCGGCCTGCCCGACGATCAACGCCTGGCGCTGGTGCTGGCCGACATCCAGGGTTTGAGCTACGACGAAATCGCCGCCGTGACACACACCTCGCTGGGCACGGTCAAGTCGCGCATCAGTCGGGCCCGCTTCAAGATGCGCGACTCGCTGCTGGGCCGGGGGGAACTTTTCCGCTCACGGGCGCGTCCTAGTACGTAGGGGCCAGGGGTCAGGGGCCAGGGGTCAGGAGACGATAAGCTGACACCTAACACCTAACACCTGATGCCTGATGCCTAATAGCTGATGCCTAATAGCTGAGACCTGAGACCTGATGCCTGATGCCTGATACCTGATACCTGAGAGGCTGTCTAAAAACGCTACAATTAGGCAAGTCTACGCAACATAAGATGGCTCATGGCAATCAAGATCATGGTGGTACTACTGTGCGTTTTATATTCATAATCCTTACTCAAGCGCCGGTAGCGGCCCAACCAGCCAAACGTCCGCTCCACCACCCAGCGTTTGGGTACCACCTCAAACCCTTGTGCGGTGTCGCTGCGCTTAATAATTTCCAATACCCAGTGACACCGCTCCTGGACCCAGTCGACTAATTTGCCCGTATAGCCGCCATCGGCCCAAATTCGTTGCAACCGCGTGAACCGCGCCTTCGCTAAACTTAACACCGGATAGGCCGCCTCACGATCTTGAATCGACGCAGACACGACTACCGCCACCAGAATGAGGCCCATGGTGTCCACCAAGAGGTGCCGTTTGCGGCCTTTGACCTTTTTCCCGGCATCATAGCCGCACACGCCGCCTTGTTCGGTGGTCTTGACACTTTGACTATCCAGAATGGCAGCGGTCGGTTGCGGATCGCGTCCGTCTTGCGCGCGCACCAAGTCGCGCAGCGTGTCGTGAATATGTTGCCACGACCCATCTTTACGCCATGTATTGTAGTAGTAATTGACGATCCGATACGGTGGTAAATCATGCGGTAAGTACCGCCACGGGCAACCGGTTCGCAATAGATAGAAAATACTGTTGACAATTTCCCGCCGGGTGTAGGTGTTCGGGCGCCCGCCGGATTTGGCGGCGGGCACCAGCAGGACCAAAATCGGCCATTGGGCATCGGTAATATCGCTTGGATACGCAAGTCGGGTGTTCATAATCCAAGTATACCACAGGAACAGGGTAGCTACCTAACTTTTTAGACACCCTCTGAGACTAAAGACGATGCTGCTAAACACACCAATTAAATTGGGGAAACTGGGGCCGGGCAATCATGTGCTCGACCAGTTGGCCGCCTACCTCGACTACGAACTGCCGGAGCCGGCGCGGGCGGCGGTGCGTGAGCATCTGCGCGGCTGCCCGCAGTGCGAAAACGAGTTGGCAACCCTGCGCGCCGCCAAGCAGTTGCTGCGCGACCTGCCGGCGGCGCTGCCGCCGCGTTCGTTCAAGCTGAACCCCGATCAGGTAACGGCGTTGAACCCGCGCCCGGCGGCTCCGCTCCGACTGTTCGGCTTGCCGCGCCTAGCCCTCGCCTTGCGCTTGGCCTCCGCCGTCTGTTGCCTGCTGTTGCTGCCGTTGCTCGGCACGAGTGCGCTGATCAGCGGGTCCAGTAGGTCGTTAATGACGCAAAGCCAGGCAC
>JALYUO010000390.1 GCA_030853735.1 Chloroflexota bacterium | reverse complement strand
GGAAGCTGATCGCCACGGGCAGGGCGGCACTGAGGGCCCCCTCAATGGCTGCCGCCGCGCCGCCGACGCTACCACTGGCGATGGCGGAGACCGAATTGAGGACGGCGTTGACCAGGGCCATGATCTGCTGCCGCGCTCGATAAAGAACATGATCACGTCGTAGATCGCTTTGCAGGCTTTGATGAATGCGCCCGCCGGGTTAAACAGGCTATTGCTATAGTATTCAAGAAAAAGATTCCGAATCAGGCTGCGCGCTGGTAAGGGGCGGCATACGCATCGAGCGGCGTGCCCAACAACCGCCTCACGCGCGCCGGTGCGCCCTGTAACTCCCCCAACTGGTGCTTGACCCGTTCCACCAGGGCCGCAAACGTCGCAAAGTAGACATTATGCGTGCCCGCCTTCACCGCGCGCCACAAGTGCTCTATCGGATTGTAATCCGGCGAGTAGCTCGGTAATTGATGCACCGTCAGCCGTGCCCCCTGCGCGGCTTGCCACTCCTGCACGGCTTTGCTCGTATGGTAACGTGCCCCATCTTGGATCAGCACCACCGGCTGTGTCGTGCGTGCGAGTACCTCGGCTAAAAACGCGCAGTAGCCCGTTCCCGTCAGCCGCTCCGCTTGCCCCGCCCACCACACTTGGCCGCTAAACCACTCCACCAGCCCCCAGACTTTGTAGCCTTTGCGCCGCCCGCTCGTCGGCACCGTCAGAGGGTCCCCCACCGCAGACCAGCTATACCCCAAACTGCCCCACTGGGCGAAACTCGCTTCATCACCAAACAGCAAGAGCGCCCCCTGCGCCTGCGCGTCCGCGACGATCTGCGGCCACTGCTGCGTCAGCCACGCCGCCCGCGCCGCCGCATCCAGATGATCGGAGACAAAACGCGCCTTCTGGTAACTAAAGCCGAGGCTGCGTAGGAGGGCCGGCACATAGCCCACGGCAAAGCGCACGCCGAACTCGCGTTCAATGAGGGCCGCCACGGTCGGACTATGCCAGCCGCCGGACGGATAGCCGGCGGCTTCTGGGCCAGCCAGCAACAAGGCCCGCAGCCGCCCCTTCTGTTCGCCACTGAGTTTAGCGGTCCGTCCGGCCTTGGGGGCGGAGCGCAGGCCAGCCACGCCCGCCGCGAGTAAGGTGTGCAACCAGGTATAGACACTATCCACATGGACCGCCCAATCGGCGGCGACGGTCGCGACACAGCGACTGCTGGCGTAGTGGACGAGGGCCAGACAGCGGCGGACGGCGGCGTGATCGCCGGCCTGACTGGCGGTGAGCGTCGTGTGCTGCAGTTCCTTGACAGTGGCGCGCGTCAAGGTTATGCTAAGAGCCATCGGGGTGCCTCCTGATGTTGAATGAGATTAACCCCAGCATACGGCACCTACGGTTTTTTGTCACCTCCTTTCGGAATTGCTTTCTTGAATACTATAGAATTACTATGCTTCGAACAGAAACCCGTCAGCGTCTACTTCGTATTTACCAGCCTGGAGATCATCCCGATAGCCTTCCAACCACGCTAGGAAGGAGGGATATTCGGTAGTCCCTGGCCCCGACCCGATCTCCATCCGTAGCACTTGGCCTACCACCCCCTTACCCGCCGGGGCGGTGTCAATACAAAGCATATTGCCACCACTGTCCTCGGCAAAGGGTATCCAACCGCGATGCCACCATGTATTCTGGATGATGCCTTCGCCCTGCTCATAAACCTCTGCGTGCGCGAAGGTGTCTGCCTCCGCCAGCTTGGTCATATTAGACCAGCTGTTGAGCACGCTGTCGAGGCTCAGGTAGGTGTAACCATACACTGAAACTTCGCCGTCGTGGATTTCTAGCGATGCCTTGTAATCAGCGGGCAAGGTCAGATAGGTGTGCTGCTCAAACGCGGTGACTTGCGCGGCAGTGGCACCCTCCCGCAAATCTTGCTCAAGCCGCGGGGTATGAGCAGCGTACCACTGTTCAATCCCCTGCCAAGCAGCGTGCACTTTGGCTGGAACGTCTTCCACAAGCATAACTGATCTCCTTTGGAGGGGCGCATCCACCGTCGTGCGCGGCCTGAGTGCCGCCGCCGAACGATGTGGATCACGCCAATTAATTTCTTCCGAGTAAAACCGTAGCGCAGCCTCACGCTCTCCTATCTCTGCGATGATGATCGCTTCACTATCATAAAGCGGTATCACACTCAGTAACAGCACCGGTGGGTTCGTATTTGGCAGCCAAGTAGGCGCATGAACAGCCCAGTGGGTAATCAATACGCTGTCCATTGCCGTGAACAAAGGTAGAGAAACATTATGCAGAACTAAGCCCGGCACAAAGGCAAAATTTTCGCGAAATGGCAACACTGCCAATTCTGCCAAGCGGCGACCTAACGAGTGCAAGTCAGCAAAACTATGTCGGCCTCTCACTTGCAAAAAGAGTTCTGCCGGATCCTGACTGCCGGGCAGTAAGTACGTACTCATGCCAGCTGTTGCAATAAAGGTAAAATACTCCTCTTCAGGTAACTCGTCTTCTTCTGTCGGCTGAAAAAAAAGCACATCCAGTGCAGTAGGAAGTGCCGCTGCTGTTGCGTTGTGGCGTAGTTCTAAGACATCTACTGGGGGATCCGCCCAGATGTCATAGGAAGCGCGCAACTCCGGTAAGCTGATCGTGGTTTTCGTCACACTCTGCTCCCTGGTGCTGTGTGATGAAGGAATTGCGCTACGTATTACCACCAATCGGGATGGCTCCCGGCGGCCTTTGACGGCACGCGATAGCGTTCCGAGGTTGAGCCCGATGCTGAAGACTCTGTCTTGTGCTCAGGGCCATGGTAGTTCGCCGGGTTCTGGTTCCATACTCTGTTTTGCGCTTTTGATTGGGTATGCCCTATTCTATTCCAGTGTTCAGATGCTCCCAGCTCCATCTTATGGCCGAGGATCGCATCCGGCCAGCCAAAATTCGTATAAGACGAACCAGGACGCATACTGTGGTAGCGTGCTTTTTGCTGATGATAAAGCGAGCTGGTGTGTTCAATCGGCGGCGGCGAGTCCGAGCGCAGACCTTTACTCAGGATCTCCAAGCCTGCTGATGAAGTTTTATCTGGGTTTGGGTGGTAACCGTATTTGGCGCGGTTATTTGGACTGATCTCACGCTGCCCAGCTTTCGTTGCGTCAAACGAATACTCAGTCTCTGGATCAAAGGTGTCCGAAGCCAGTTGGAACAGCGCGCCACTACCCAGCCATTCATTAATACGCGCTAAAGCGGTAGTCTTACTAGCCCCCAGCGTGGCCGAAAGCTCCGACCACGAGAACAGGCGGTGCCCGAACGCTGCCTTCGCTTTTATCAAATCCCCCGCAGAATCCCTACGTTTGCGCTTAGGCGAGTCTTCTTCGGGGTTGACTGCGCCGTGAACGTGGGCGAAGGAGCCGGCATCGGTCGGCCTGTCAATAACAAGATCAAGCGCGGTCATGTGGTATTTGGCTTTAATCGCAGGCAACAGCTTACGGATTTGTGCGTCGCTCAGGTCTTCTTTTTGCACTAACTTGTCGGCTTCAGCGACACCGGCATCCAGATCGGCCTTTTTCTGCTCTGGGGTGCGGGCATCGGCACCGGGTTGGGCGGCGTTGGGTTGCGGGGTGCCGGCGGCTTTGGGATCGGCGGGGGTGCTGCCGGGCGCGGTGCCTTTGGCGGCATCTTTGCTAGGGTCACCACCCTTGTTTTTGCCTTTGCCGGTGAAGAGGCCGCCGACTTTCTTGAGGCCGGTGACGGCCTTGCCGATCACCCAGTCTACGGCTTTTTCGACCGGGGCGCGCACTTTGCCGATGATGCTCTTGATCTTCTCGCTGATGCCGCCCAGGCCGAGCAGGTTGGCGAGGAAGCTGATCGCCACGGGCAGGGCGGCACTGAGGGCCCCCTCAATGGCTGCCGCCGCGCCGCCGACGCTACCACTGGCGATGGCGGAGACCG
>JALYUO010000351.1 GCA_030853735.1 Chloroflexota bacterium | reverse complement strand
TAGCGGGCGACAGGCTTATGAGACTGCACTGTTGCCCGCAGCGCGCCGGTCGTCGTTTCGGCTCCCTTGTGCTATAATGTTGCATCAAGGGATAATTACGAGGCGACCGGCGGTGGCAGCGGCACTGGCGTTACCCGCCAACGGGTTAGGGAGGCGAAGACAGCAGTGGCGAAAAACCTAGAACCGCAGAGCAGCGGACGTGGGCAAACCCCGCCGAGCATTCCGACCCGCCGCGTGCCCCTGGTGGTCGTGGGGTTGCTGGTCGCCGTGTTGCTGGCGGGGCTGTTGCTGGCGGGGCTGGGCGGGCTGGGGGCGCAGCAAAAGCAGGTAGGCTACGATGCGATGCAAGGTGTACCCGCCCCGCGCACCGTCATCTCTGAGGGGTTGTCGCCGCCCGTCGGAACGGGCGGACCCTTCGGTATCCCGCCCATGCCGACCCTGCCTGCGAACTGGCCCGCGCCGCTGGTCCAGACCCACAACGGCTACACGATAGCTGTGCAACCGTTGGCTGCCGATGCGAATCAGGTGGTACTCAGCTACACCGTCAAGATAGACCCCGCACTAACAGGCACACCGGATGCCGTCATGGTGGCGACGCTACATGACAGTAGCGGCGCTACCTTGTTGCTGCTCAATCAGCCGTGGACGGCGCGGCCCGGCTACCCGCAGCAATTGCAGTTCGATGGTGGCGGCCGCACCGATTTACCGGCGAATTGGGCCGTGCAACTCACCATCACGTTGGAAAAGCCGCCGATCTTCACACCGCAGTTACCGCCGCCGCCACCGACGGGCGTGATCCTTGGCGCTCCGCCGTTCACGCCGCTGCCGACCCAACCACGGGTGGTCCCGCCGACCTCAACCGCTGCCCCCGACCCACATTACCCCACGGTGGGGCCGCCGTTCCAGTTCGCGCTCACGGTGCCGGTAGATCGGCGCGTGCGGGCGGGCTTGGGACCGGCTAGTGCAACGGTGAACGGGGTCATGGTGACGCTGGAACGGGTGACGGTAACAGACTCCCAGGCGCGAATAGTCCTGCGACCGAGCGTACCTGGGGAAGCGCCGGCTTCGGTTGACTTGTTGAACTTGCGACTGGACTGGGATCAGAAATCGTCCAGCCTGCCGTTTGGGGCAGGAAGTCCACACTTAGCGCCAGACGGCACGTTTATCTGGTTCCAGCCGGGCGCGCTGTTACAGCAACAAGGCGTTTGGATTTTGACGGTGCAGGACGCAACGGTGATGCACAACAAGCCTGGAGTTCCTGGGGATGTCGTAACCGGACCCTGGACGTTGCGCTTTGCGCTGCCGTCCTTTGCCTCGTCATCACCGGTGCCGCCTACGTCCACGCCGTAAGCGTTGGCCGTGCTAGGCGACGTATTCTGCCTGAATCCTGTGTTAGGAGTGCCTTGCCCATGCTAGAAGAGACACCGCCTTCCGGCAACGGCTATGAGGCGTTCTTAGGGGAACTGAAGGACCGCATTCGCACGGCGCAGGTGCGCGCCGGCATGGCGGTCAATCGGGAACTGGTGTTGTTGTACTGGAACATCGGCCGCGAGATCCTGACACGGCAGGAGCAGCATCGTTGGGGAGCGAAGGTCATCGCCCGCTTGGCCCGCGATTTACGACAAGCGTTCCCCGGAATGCAAGGCTGGTCGGCTCGTAATCTTCACTATATGCGCGCTTTCGCCGAAGCCTACCCCGATGCAGAGTTTGTGCAGGCAGTGCTTGCACAAATTACCTGGTTCCATAATGTGATCCTGCTGGATCGGGTGAAAGACCCGGCGATCCGCAACTGGTATCTGGCGCAGGTGCTGCATCAGGGCTGGAGTGGTCGTCAGTTGATGCAGCAAATTGCAGCCCGTACCCATGAGCGGCAAGGGCAAGCGACGACCAACTTTCCGCACCGCTTGCCGGCCCCGCAATCCGATCTGGCCCAGCAGATCCTCAAAGACCCCTACAACTTTGATTTCTTGACGCTGACCGCGGCCGCCCAGGAGCGCGATCTGGAGCGCGGCTTGCTGGCCCATATCCGTGAGTTCCTGCTAGAACTAGGGGTCGGCTTTGCCTTCGTCGGGAGCCAGTATCGGATCGAAGTGGATGGGCAAGACTTTTTCATCGATCTGCTGTTTTACCACCTGCATCTGCGCTGCTACGTCGTTATTGACCTGAAGGTGGGGGAGTTTCAACCCGAGTTCGCCGGCAAGCTGAACTTTTACCTGTCGGCGGTGGACGATCTGCTGCGGCGCGGTGATGATCAGCCCAGCATCGGCATCATCCTTTGCAAAACCCAGAGCAAGGTGATCGCGGAGTATGCGTTGCGCGACGTGCATAAGCCGATGGGCGTGGCAACCTATCAACTGGCCGCAGCCCTGCCGGAGCAGCTGCAAAGCAGTTTGCCGACGGTGGCCGAGTTGGAGGCCGAGTTGGGCGGCAACGAGTAACGGCTGCCTTGAGTGCGGCTCAGGGTTTGGCGCGCAGCCCACCGACCTAACCCCCCACCCCCTTCCCTACGCAGGAAGGGGGAGCGAGACGGACGCTACGCCGGTCCTGATTATTTGACGACCAACACTGCGT
>JALYUO010000338.1 GCA_030853735.1 Chloroflexota bacterium | reverse complement strand
GCAGCACACAGCCGCCCCCACCCGCGCCGGTCGCTTTGCCGCCGCTGGCTCCGTGCGCCGCGCCGAGCGCCAGAATCTGCTCAATCGCCGGCGTGCTGACGTGCGGATGGAAAGCGGAGAACGCCTGCCAATTCGCCGTCAGCAGCGGACCAAGATCGGCTAACGCGCCCGTAACCACGCAGGTTTCGACCCTAGCCGCAAGATCGCGCAAAGTGTAGAGCCGCGCACAGGTCGCCGCATCGCCCGCTGCGTAGAGCGCCATCACCTCAGCCAACACCGCGCCCGACAGATGCGCCGTGCCGCTGTAGCACAGCACCAGCGACTCGGCCAACGCCTGCTGTGTGGCGATAGGTAAAGCTAACGGGCGGCGTGCTACGCGGCCCGCCGCGAAATGCAGCGCCTGGAAGCCGCCGAACGCCGCCGCGTACTGGTCTTGCCCGCCACCAGTGATCCGCAGCCCCGCCGTTTCCAGCCGCACCGCCGCGTCCGCCACCGCCGCCCGGTCAGGATCAGCCCCGCGCAGCCGCTGCAATGCCCAGAGCAGCGCCACGCTCACCGCCGCCGACGCGCCCAAGCCCGACCCCGCCGGTACATCCGTCTGCACCCGCACATCCAACCCACCATCCACGCCCACCGCCGCCAGCGCCGCCGTGATCAACCGCAGCGGCGTATCCTGGCGCAATGCCGCCACATCAGGATATGTCTCCCGCACGCCCAGGTCCACCGAGGTCAGCACGACCTGCCGATCCGCCCGCCGCCGCAGCGTCACCGTGGCATAGCGATCCAGCGCCGCATTCACCACCGCGCCCCACTCCCGCGCCGCAAACGGAGTCACATCCGACCCACCCCCCGCCAGATCGATCCGCACGGGAGCCCGCACAGTGAGGGTACGATGCTCTATCACTCGCTCGCGTGCAGGATTATCCCCTGTTCAGCCACAGAGCGGGGTGCCTCAGCAAGGCCACGAATGCAGGGTACGCCGGTCATTTGGTCGGCGTTGATGGTGATCCGTGTGAAGTTCATCAAGTAGCTCCCTTTTAGAATCCCAATGCGATGCCTTCTTGCACGGTGACTTCGCGCTCTCCGGTTGATAGCTCGGTAATCAGCACCTGTAGCAAGTACACGGGCAAGCCGTTTTCGGGAGTGACAGCGCAAGGTGGATCAATCCAGGCGTGGATGTTTACCATCCAAGTGAAGCGTAGGCTGTTTGCCGACGAATGGACCGGATCTGACTGCCAGCCGTCTGGCGACAGGCGCGCTGTGTAGAAAGCCTGCACCTCCTGTACGGTTGCTGTGGTATGAAATTGCGTGATCCGCTGGACATACGCTGCGCCAAAATCCCGAAAGGTGCTGTCATTCTCATTGCCGGATTGTGTTTGCGTATCCTGAGCCGTGGAAGGCAAGGGAAGGGGCAGCGGCTTACCTTCACTGGGATGTAGCGGAGTCGGGCACCGTCGCGGCGCAGACGTAGATATGAGACTGCCTGTACTACGCGATCCTGGACTGCTCCAAAGGACCGCAACCACCGCGAGGACGAGCAACAGCCCGGCTCCAGCAAAGATGGTGATGCGCTCAAAACGCATTGTGGCTCCCTCATGCCTACTCGTACTCTAGTGCTAGTACAGACAAATCCGATGTGGATAAAGTTGTGGATAAGATTGTGGGTAAAGCCTATCTTTTTGTGTATAAACATGGTATGGTTGCTTTGGGCTCTGACCCTCGGCTAGTCCGGGCAGTAGGAACCCCCTGGGGGCGGCAACGCCCCCTTATTTTATGGGTAGACGATGCTTCCCGCGCTGCAACCAGGATCACCTCCGATTTACCCCACCTGCCGCAAAGCCTTGCGGTTTGGCCCGTTCGTGGGCAATTGCCGATTAGATGGGTAAGAGCCGGATACGTTGGCGAATGCGATCAAAAATGACAATGCTCCCTTGTTCAAGAGGTTCTTGAACAACAGGCAGATTAACCAGCAGACTTGCCAGTTGCTCATGTGGGTTTTGCATTAGGTTGCCGCGAAACAGAATTACTGAGGGTTTCTGTAGTTGCTGTGTCGCTAGAAGCATACTGAAATCGCTGTCGGCTGTGATAACAATTCGATTTTCCGTAGCAGCGCGAATCAAGATGTCCGTGTCACTGGATGCGGCCATGCCATATTGCAAGACATGAACTGCATCATGGCCTGCATCGCGCAGTCCCGCCGCTATAATCGGTGAAACTGCGTTGTCAACAAGAAATCTCACGTTGCTGTGAGCATCGGCAACTGCCGCTCAGAAACAACCCAAGCCGCAAAGCGCAAGGCTTCAGGAATGTCCTCACGCTCCAGGCTGGGATAGGCTTCTAAAATCTCATCCACCGTCATCCCAGCGGCTACCAGCCCCACCACCGTTGCCACGGGGATCCGCAAGCCCCGAATACAGGGCACGCCGGTCATCTGATTGGGATTCACAGTGATACGGGAGAAATCCATCAAGGTGCCTCCTTTAAGTTAGGTACACTTTCTATAGCCGCAATTCCATATTAGTTATACCATAAAAAGGGAATCACCCTGCCTACGTTCCAATAGCAACGCAACGTTGCACTGCCGACTTGCGGATTCTGCCGTGATAAGGAGTAGTCGCTACTGCTCCCAGAAGCCCGCCACCCAGCCGCGATCTTGCAGCAGGGCGCGGAAGGCGAGCATGGCGGTGTAGGTGGGCAGCACATAGAGCGTTTCGCCGGGGGGCAGGGCGGCCAGAGTGGCTTCGAGGGCCGGTTCGAGGTCTTCGATCACGCGCAGTTGGGCGGGCGCGAGACCGGCATATTTGAGGCGGTTCGCCATGTCGGTGGCGCGCAAGCCGGCACAGGTGGCCTGAGCCACGCGGCCCGGCACGCCCAGCACCTCAAAGTCCACATCCCACAGCCACGACACATCGCGCCCATCAGCGGTCAGATCGTTGAGGATGATCAGCAGGTGGCGCGGGGCCGGCTGACCTCTCCCCCCAACCCCCTCCCCTACGAAGGGAGGGGGAGTTTGCGTTTTTGCCCTGCTCCCCTCGCCTGCCAGAAGTGGGACGGGGGGTGAAATCGTCGTCTTACTCCCCTCCCTTTGTAGGGGAGGGGTCGGGGGAGAGGTCGCCGTCTGACTCCCCTCCCCCTTCAGGGGAGGGGTTGGGGGTGGGGTCGTAGCGGTCGCCACCGGGAACAGCATCCGCAGCACTTCGTTGAAGCCGACCGGATTTTTGACCAGCGCCAGCAGCAGCGACTTGCCCGTGTCGCCGGCGCGCACGCGCTCGATGCGCCCGAAGGCCGCGCTCGACTCGCCCAACCCTTTGCCAATCGCGGACGGGCTGAGGCCCAGCGTGAGCGCGGCAGCGGCGGCAGCGAGGCCATTGTAGGCGTTGTAGAAGCCCGGCAAGGCGATCTGCACGGTGAAGTGCCCCGCCGGGTTGCGGATGGTCAGGCGCGCCGCCTCCGTGCCCAAGAGATCCACTGTCTCGGCCACAATGTCCGGCGTAGGTCGCGTGAAGCCACATTGCGGGCAGGCGTAGTGGCCCAGGTGCGACAGCAAGATGGCGCTGTAGACCAGGCGGTGATCGCAGATCGGGCAATCAATCGCGTCGGCGGCATGGGGCAACGCGGCCAGCGCCAAGCGGGTATCGGCCATGCCGTAGTAGCGCACCTGGGCACCCGTCTGGCGGCCCAGCGCGGCCACGCCGGGATCGTCGGCGTTCAACAAGACCGTGCTGCGCCCATCCAGCGTGCCCAGCGTCTCGCGCCAACGGCGGGCCACCGTGTCAATTTCGCCGTAGCGGTCCAACTGATCGCGGAACAGGTTGTTGATCACCAGCAAGCGCGGACGCACCTGCCCCACCACGGCGGGCACGGTCGCCTCGTCCACCTCAAACAGGGCCGCGTCGGCGTGCAGGTTACCGGCGGCGTTGCTGCTCTGCACCACCGTGGCGATCAGCCCGCGCACCAAGTTAGAGCCGGAGCGGTTGTGGATCGTGTGCCAGCCGGCGGCGCGCAGGATCGCGCCCAGCATCCGGCTCGTGGTCGTCTTGCCGTTAGTGCCGGTGACGATGATCGTGCCGCGCTTCAGTTGGCGCGTCATGCGCTGCAAGATGGCCGGGGCGATGCGCTCGGCGACTAGGCCGGGCAG
>JALYUO010000334.1 GCA_030853735.1 Chloroflexota bacterium | reverse complement strand
ACCCACAGATACGGCGGTGCCGCCCTCGCCGACCGAGCGCCCGCAGCCGACGCGCCCGCCGCAGGCCACAAATACGCCGGTGCTGCCGCCCACCGACACGGCGGTGCCGCAACCCACCGATACGCGGGTGCCGGAGCGACCTTCGGCTACGTCTACGCCTGAAATCCGCCCTACGCGCCCGCCCACTGAGCCGCCTACCCAGCCGCCGCCGCTGGGCGCGCCCCAGCCCACGCCCGTGCCTAGTGACTTGCCGAACGGAACGCCCTCATCTATCGCCTAGTCGCCTTGAGGTAGCCGCTTATGCGTGATACGCCTTATAATCCAGCTACAAACGATGAAGGGGGAACTGCGTTTCGCCTGGTCGTGGATCCGCCGTCGAGCACGCCGGCGCTAGCGGTTGACTCCGCTGCGGACGCGCCGGTGGACGATGATTTTCTGGTACTGACCCATGAGTCGTTTCAGCCGGTGCCTCTGGCGCTCGGTCCTGCGTTCGCCCCACTGACCGGGTTTGCCCTGTTTATCAGTCGGGCGGCGGCGATCAATATCATGCGCCACGGGGCCAAGGGGCTGCAAACGGAGCATGAAGTGGCCGGCGGGTTGGTGGGCTGGCCCGGCTACGACCCAGAAACCGGCCTGCGCTACACCCGTATCACGGCGGCGCTGGCGGTTCACGGGCGGGCCGACCAGTATGAGGTGGAGATCCCGCCCGAAGAGTGGTTCCGCCTGTCCAATTTGGTCCGCGACGAAGACCCTTATCGGGGCAACAGCTTGCTAGTCGGCTGGTATCACTCGCACCCTACCTTTGATGCCTACCTGTCGGAAGTAGATCAGCAGACGCAACGCCAGTTTTTCGGCGAACCCTGGAACGTGGCAATCGTGGTGGGGCCGTTGCGTCGCCAGATCAAGGCATTCCACAGTGGTAACAGCACCCCCTGTGCGCTCTACCTTGACCCGGAAGAGACCGACGGCCGGCTGATCGAGGTGACGTATGAGGTAAGTGCGGGCGCGGTCAGCACCAACGCGGGGGTCGAGTGGGTGGAACCCCCCGAAACTATGGAGCTAGGTGGCCCGCCGGTCGCTGCCGATGATCTGGTCTTTACCCCCTTGCCCCCCGCAACGGACGGCGCTTACCCGAATCAGGAACTGCGCTATCGCGCTGCACCCGCCGGCGATTCGGCGTTTGGCCCCTCCGCCCTGGCCCGCCTGGGTATCTCGCCGGTGGTGGTCAGCCTGCTGGTTTTCGTGGCCCTGCTGCTGTTTGTGCTGATCGTGCTGCTGTTGCTCAACTTGCTGCGCCCCTAGCGCCGGAGCTGAGGAACGCGGGCGCGCCGCCCACAGCGAGGGGTCAGGAAACATCCTCCTGACCCCTCTTTTTGATCATGAACCGCGTAGCAGCTTGCCTATTGCCCGCCCTATGGCTTCGGGGTGGCACTACAGGTTTTAACGGCATCGTCCAGGCGGCGGCGCGCGAGGCTGTTATCCTTGACAAACTTGACGGCCACGGCCTGCTCAAAGCGGCGTTTAGCGAGGTCGCAGGCGGGGATTTGCAGGTAGCCGTTGCCGCTATCCACATAGGCGAGGTAGAGCCGCGTCGCCGTATCCGCATAGGGGGTGGCCGCAAACTCCGGTTGTTTGGGGAACCACTCGAACTGGCCGATGGCCCCGCCCAGATCCTTCCGCATCGTCAGGTCGGCATTGACATAACGCTGGGCCAGATCTACCTGATGCTTGATGGTGTCGTCGTTGGGCGTTAGCTGGTCGGCGCGCTTGAAATATTTCAGTGCGTCACTGACTTCCGCCGGTTCGATTTGCAGCAGGTGGAGGCCACAGGCCATAAACACCTGCGAAGCCAGTTTCGCCTGGGATGGGTCCACGGTCGCCGCGATGTTGGCGCAGCCGGGCAATGCGACATCCCACTGTTTGTCGGTAACTGCGGTTGCGGCGGCGGCCAATGAGACCGGCCCGCCGCTGGTGCCCCCGCCACTACTGCTGCCGGTCAGCATTTGGTAGACGAAGAAAAAGGCCAGAGCGGCCAACAAGACGGCGATGGCCCCGATGCCCAAGATGAGCCGCTGATTGTTCTTGGCCGGCGCGGCCACTTTGCCGGGGGTGGGCGCGATCACGGTGGCCGGGCGCGGCGGGGCGTAAGTCACCGGCGGCGGCGGCGGCGCGGAGACTGGACTGCTGACCGGCGACGAGGCCGTATTCTGCGGCACGATCTTGAAGTCGTCGTCTTCGGGCGGCTGCCAGGCTCCTTCGGGGCGGCGCGAAGCCGAGTTGGGGGGCATATTGTTCATCGCTTCCTCCTATGGCTGCTCTCCGCCAGGCCCGGCGGGGTAATGGGTAGATCGGGTCTCAAGTTGCACTCGGCTCTCGGGAAATACGCCCGCTTGCGGCACCGGTATGGTAGCAGGGACAAACCGAATCAATGGCGGCACGGGCGGCGGTGGGGTGGGCGGCGGGGCGGCGGCCGTTAGAGCAGCCTGTACCGTTTGTTGCACCGTCACCGCGTTAGCCGTCGCCACCAGCGCGGCGACCGCCGTGGAAGTGCCAATGTTGGTGAGTGCCGTTTGTGAGGCGGCGGCGGATCCACTCTTAGCGGTGGCGGTTTGCGCGACTAAGCCCGCTGTCGTGCTGGCCGCAGCGGTGGCGTTGGCGACTTTTGTTTGTAGCCCCTGTGTGGCCGCAACGGCAGTCAACGCATTGCTGGCGGTCTGGGTGCCCAACCTACTATCCGCTCTCAAGTTGTCAATCGTGATACTGGTGGCGGTGGTTTGGGCCACCTCTGTGATGTGGGCGATGGCGGTGATCTGTTGCACCACGCCGGCAGTCGAACTGGCCTGCGCGGCGGCGGTCGCGGCGGTCACAACGGCGAGGCTAGTCGTGGTCGCCTTAGTGTTGGACTCTAACGTCAGCGTGATAAAGACGGCAGCAACGGCGGTGCTGGTGGTGTTGGCGGCCACTTGTTGGGCCACGGCGGTCGCGGTGATCGGCGCATCACTGAACGGTCCTTGTTTGAGCGCAAACAGGCCGCAGAAGGTGAGCAGGGCCACGGCCAGCACGGCGATCACGGCGATCACCCACTTGGGGATTTTGGGCGGCGGCGCGGGCGGGCCGCTTTCGCGCCGCCCGGTGTAGGCG
>JALYUO010000318.1 GCA_030853735.1 Chloroflexota bacterium | reverse complement strand
CGCCTACAGCTGCCCAACTCCCAACGAGGACGGCGCAGCAAGCAGCGCTGCTACAGTGGCCGTCCTCTGCCGGCGCGCTTGTCAGACTGAGTAGACGGAACAGTTACCGCGCGCTGGGCTATTGCATTTACCTGCCCGCCCCGCTATAATGGCCCCACACGCGGGCAACCCCCGCCGTCTCTGCGTGACCGGGCGGAGACCTCCAGCACGACTCTGCGCGCCCCGGCGGCGGCAGAAAGGGAGCCGGGCCTGTGGCCGCCTTCGATCCCTGGTTTAGCGCGCTGGCCTCCGGGTTGGCCTTTGCCGGCTTGGCCCTGGCCGTCTATCTCACCTTTCGCGTGCTTGACTTCCCCGATCTGACCGTGGACGGCAGCCTCGGTGTGGGCGCGGCGGTGAGCGCGGTGCTGATCAATGCGGGCTGGAACCCGTGGCTGACATTGGGGGCAGCCATGCTGGCGGGTGCGCTGGCGGGGCTGACTACTGGGCTGCTGCATACGCGGCTGGGCATCAACGGGCTGCTGGCTTCGATCCTCGTTTCGATCAGTATGTTCACCATCAATCTGCGCGTCATGGGCGGCTCCAACGTCTCGGTCTCCGGCCAGAGTACCGTGTTCTACGCCGCTAACTATCAGCCGGGACCGGTGGGGCAGGCATTGGCGACGATCAACCCCGATCTGGCGCGCATTTCGATCCAGGCCAGCATCGTGCTGCTGATCCTCACCGCGATCATCGTTGCCGTCGCCGCGCGGTGGCTGAACTCGGAGCAAGGCATCGCCCTGCGCGCCACCGGCGACAACCCGCGCATGATCCGGGCGCTGGGCGTGAACACGGCGCGGATGCTGATGCTGGGCCTGACAGTCGCCAACGGGCTGTGCGGGCTGTCGGGTGCGCTGCTGGCGCAATACCTCGGCTTCTCCGACATCACGCTGGGGCCGGGGTCAATCCTGACTGGGCTGGCGGCGGTGATCCTGGGCGAGGCGTTGTTACACAGCGGCAGCGTGCGGGCCGGGCTGGTCGGCGCGGTGCTGGGGGCGGTGCTGTTTCAGGTGCTGCTGGCGGTCACGCAGTTGCAGCAAACGATCCGCATCGAGGCCCAAGACTACAAACTCGCCAGCGCCCTGATCGTGCTGATCGCGCTGCTGATCCCGTCCGTGCGGGCGCGGCTGGGGCTGAACCGGGCGGCCCGTGCCGTCGCGGGCAAAGGCGGGGCCGTATGACTCCGCCGGCCGACCGCCCCACGCTGGCTTTGCGCGACGTAGTGAAGACGTTCTACCCCGGTACGATCAACGAGGTGCGGGCCTTGCGCGGGGTCAGCCTCAGCCTCCAGCCCGGCGAGTTCGTGACGGTCATCGGCGGCAACGGCGCGGGCAAATCCACCCTGCTCAACACGGTGGCCGGAGTGTTTCCCCCGACCGGCGGCAGTGTCAGCATCGCGGGGCGCGATTGCACGGCGTTAGACGAAGCGACGCGGGCGCAGTGGATCGGGCGCGTGTTCCAAGACCCGTTGGCCGGCACCGCGCCCAACCTGACCATTGAGCAAAATCTGACCATGGCCCTGTTGCGGGGCGCGCGGCGCAGTCTGGGGCGCGGCGTGACCGATGCGCGGCGGGCCATCTTCCGCGACCGGTTGGCGCGCCTGGGCCTGGGTTTGGAAGGGCGGCTGGGCGCGCGCGCCGGGCTGCTGTCGGGCGGGCAGCGCCAAGCGCTCACGCTGCTGATGGCAACCCTGCAAACGCCCGATCTGTTGCTGCTCGACGAACACACCGCCGCGCTGGACCCGGCCACCGCCGCCACGATCCTTGACCTGACCACCGCCCTGGTCGCCGAAGCTGGATTGACGGCGCTGATGGTGACGCACAACATGGAGATGGCCCTGGCCGTCGGCACGCGCCTGCTGATGATGCACGAGGGTGGGATCATCATGGACCTGAGCGGCGCGGAACGGCAGGGGCAAACGGTGCGTTCGCTGGTAGACAAGTTTTTCGCCTTGCGCGGCACCGCTGCCGTCTCCGACCGAATGCTGTTATACTAGGCGCAAGGCGTATAATGAGCGTATAATCACGTAAAGGGCACACGCAACCCCTGGTGACGCAGGTTTGGCTATCGCCACAAGGAGGAACCGAGACCATGAATGATGCACGCACCAGAACCGTAGGCGGGCGGTCCGGCCTATTGCGCCGCAGCGCCGCACTGCCGTTGTTGAGCTTGGTGTCGGGCCTGAGCCTGCTATTGGCAGCCTGCGGCCCCACGTCCGATACCACGGCTCCCGTTGCGACCGCCCCCGCCGCGACGGCTGCCGCCACCCGCGCGCCCGGTGCGCCCACCGCGATGAGCGGCACCACCGCCGCTGTGGG
>JALYUO010000299.1 GCA_030853735.1 Chloroflexota bacterium | reverse complement strand
GTTCGCGGGCTGGGCCGCCACCTTCGCCCCTGACGGCCACGCCCCGCGCGCCGGCGAACGCTGGGCCAGCCCCGGCCACGCCCGCACCCTGCGCCGCATCGCTGCCAGCCACAGTAACGACTTCTACGCAGGCGATACCGCCGAGGCCATCGCCGCCTTCGCCGCCGCCAGTGGGGGCCACATGACGGCGGCGGATTTGGCCGCGCACACTTCGACCTGGGTGGACCCGATCCACGTCACCTACCACGGCACCGACGTGTGGGAGATCCCGCCCAATGGGCAGGGCATCACCGCATTGATCGCGCTCAACATCCTGAGCGAACTGGACCTACCCGCCGCCGGCCCCCGCGACTCCGCAGAAGGCTTCCACCTGCAAATCGAAGCCATGAAGCTGGCCTACGCCGACGCGCTGGCCTATATTGCTGACCCGGATCATGCCGCAGTGCCGGTCGAGGGCTTGCTCGCGCCCGCCTACGCCCGCGAACGGGCCGCGCTGATCGGCAACGACGCGCTGGACCCCGCGCCGGGTCGGCCCCCGGCGGGCGGCACGGTCTATCTCTGCGCTGCCGACGGCGACGGCATGATGGTCAGCTTTATCCAGTCCAACTACATGGGTTTCGGCTCCGGCATCGTCGTGCCCGACTGGGGCATCAGCCTGCAAAACCGAGGACACGACTTCCGGCTAGAGGCCGCGCACCCCAACGTCTTGGCTCCCGGCAAGCGGCCCTACCACACCATCATCCCCGGCTTCCTGACGCGCGCGGGGCAGGCCATCGGGCCGTTCGGCGTGATGGGCGGCTATATGCAGCCACAGGGCCATGTGCAGATGGTGGTCAACATGGTGGACTATAGCCTGAACCCGCAAGCCAGCCTGGACGCGCCGCGCTGGCAGTGGCAAGCGGGCCGCACGGTGCTGCTCGAAGACGGCGTGCCCCGGCCCATCGTAGACGGCTTGGCCCTGCGCGGGCACGAGGTGGAAATCGAAGCGACCGACGGTGCATTCGGGCGCGGTCAGATCATTTGGCGCTTGCCGTCCGGGGTGCTCGTCGCGGCCAGCGACCGCCGCGCCGATGGCGCTGCCGTGGGCTTCTGACGAATGCGGAATGCGGAATGCGGAGTGCGGAGTGCGGGATGGAGACGGGAGTAGATTTTGTGTACCCCGTCCCCATGTTGTCATCTATACTCCGTAATAACGCCGCAGTCACCCTGTAGGAGGCACAACGAGACCCTGCCGGCGCTGGGCGACTAAAGACGAGGCCGGTAGCCAGAGGCAACCCGTAACCAACGGAGACGAACCAGGAGGCACTGCGGAGCGGAACCTCCCGTATACGACTCAGTTCTCCGGTGCTTCCAGAACCTTCTTCAGGCTGACCAGGAGCGTCTCCCACATCTCTTGGGAATGCTCACGTTCTTCTTCGTTGGCATTATTATCCTGCGATAAGGTAACGAGTGTCTTATCGGCTTGCTCTGTCAGTTCATAGGTGAGCGTGTGGTAGTTCTCTGGAACATCGGGGGCACCCGAAAGGGGACTATAATGCGAATATTGCAGCACCCGCGGCGGGTCTATGCGGAGAATTACGCCTTTGTCCTCGTAGGCTTTCCCTTCCCACATACCGTGCCAAACGATGGCACTGCCAACCTTCCACTCCGAGACCGCGTCGGTGCCGAACATAAACTGCTTGATTACGGCAGGGTCCGTCAGTGCGTCCCACACGTCGGCACGCGGCACGTTAATGGTGGTTGATGCTTCAGCGATAATCCCTTTGTGATTCATGATACGCCTGCCTCCTGTAGATAGGTTCCTGCATAATGGGAAGGACGCAAGGTACAACGTCGCGATCCATTATAGCACATGGGTTCTATAATTGTCAAGCTGTCCAAACATCGCTCTATGGCTCTTGCAAAGTCCTACTACGGACCATCGTGGGGGGCGTGCCCTGCGCTGCCTCTTGGCGGAACGCTGTTCAACGGCACGGGAAAGCGCGCCAGGGTGCTTGCATCTAAATTGGCGCGGGTGAGATCTCATTGATTATAGAAGGAGCGTAGAGAAAACCCACCTCCGGTGGATCAGAATCTGACCTTTAGCGGGTCTGTGGATGCTTGTCCTAGCGCGCCGTCTGT
>JALYUO010000297.1 GCA_030853735.1 Chloroflexota bacterium | reverse complement strand
AGCCTACCCTTACCACGTAGGTCGGGTAGCAGACGAGTAGATCGGCGTATAACAAGATCCATCGCGGCCCGGAGGCCGCTCCCACAGTCCGCGCGGGTTGCCCGCAGCCCGCCCACCGCGCTGCAACGCAAGAACGCATAAGCCCTAGCCCTCGCGCACCGGCCCTTTGCGCCCCCGCCGCTTTCTGGTACAATAAGATAAATCCAGGATTATGGTAACTTGTTGCCGGCCGGACCCGCGCCGGAGCCAAAGCAACGGAACAACCCACCACTTTTCACTTTTCACTTTTCACTTTCTGACTGAGGCTACCTGTGACAAAGTTCTACTACGGCGGACAAGCCGTGATCGAAGGCGTGATGATGCGCGGGCGCACGCACATGGCCGTGGCGGTGCGCGCCGCCGACGGCAGCATCATCGTTCATGACGAGGCGTTGCCGGCGGCCATGAACCGCTACGCGCGCGTGCCGTTGCTGCGCGGCGTGGCCCTGCTGTGGGAGAGCCTGGCGCTGGGGATGCGGAGCCTGCGCTTTTCGGCGGCCGTCGCGGCGGCGGATGAAGCCGCAACGCAAGCAGGCACCGTTGCCACGCCGCTCGATGCTCCGGCCCGCGCCGCGCTGATGAATGAGGCCGGAGTGGGCGTGAAAGCGGCGATGGCGACTTCGTTGCTGTTCGGCGTAGGGTTGTTTTTCGTGCTGCCGTTGCTGCTGGTGGGGTGGGCCGACCGCTGGCTGGGGGCCGCCTGGATCAGCAATGCGTTGGAAGGCGCGATCCGCCTGGGCCTGTTACTCGGCTATATGACGCTGATGGGGCGTGTGCCGGAAATCGCGCGGGTCTTCGGCTATCATGGGGCCGAACACAAAAGCATCAACGCTTATGAGGCCGGTTTGCCGCTGACTCCCGCCGAGGTACAACGCTGCCCGATCATCAACCCGCGCTGCGGCACCACCTTTCTGCTGATCGTGGTCGTGCTGTCCACGCTGGTGTTTGTGCTGCTGGGCCACCCGCCGCTGATCTTGCGCGTGCTGTCGCGCATCGTGCTGGTGCCCCTGGTCGCGGCGGTGGCCTATGAGGGCATCCGCTGGGCCGCCGACCATTACGGCAACCCGATAGTGCGCGCTGTGCTGGCCCCCGGCCTGGCCTTGCAACGGCTGACCACCCGCCCACCGAGCGACGAGATGGTGGCGGTCGGCTGCGCGGCCCTGGCCCGCGTGCTGGAACGCGACGGCGTGCTGCTGCCGGCGGATCGCGCCCCCAGCGCCACCGCTACAGGGGGGCGGAGACTCGTTGCAGCCGATGCCGCCAGCGTAACTCCAATACGTAACGGCAACTAAGCGTCACACCGAGACTGCGGATACACGGACCCCGCGCCCCGAGGTTGCTATGTTGGAACCTGCCGTGCCGGCCGTGATGACACGACCGGCGACACCCCCACTCGCGATCAACAGGCGGAATCGAATACAGATAGTCGCCCTGTTAGGCTTGCTGACCGCTATCCATCTGCTGTCGCTACTGCGCTTTCCGGCAGCCTTTGAAGATGAGGGCTGGTTAGCCAATCGCGCCTGGGGGCTATTGCACACCGGCTGGGCTTTCGGCACCGTCGATTCGGGGGTCTTTGAAAATTACCCGCACTATGAACGCTTCTTTTTCTGGTTATGCTCCGCCCTGACGGCGCCGGCCCTCGCCTTGTTTGGCCCCACACTCCTCGCGGTGCGCTTGGTGTCCCTACTCTTCGGCTTGGTCCTGTTAGTGGTGATCTACTACATCGCCGTGCAGTTATATGATCACTACACCGGTTTGCTGGCCGTAGGGTTGCTGGGGCTATCTGTGCCGTTTTTCCAGATGGCGCATCTGGGTCGCCAAGACATCACCGTCGCGGCGTTCGGCTACGGGGCCGTGGCCTGTTACCTGAGCGCAGCACGCAGCGGGCGCGCTTGGCAGGGCTTTCTCGCCGGCTTGTTGGCGACGCTGACCCTCGACATTCATCCCAGTGGGGCTATTTTTATCGCCGCGCTCGGGTTGCTGTGTCTGCGCGACTATGGCCTGCGGGTTGTACAGAGC
>JALYUO010000611.1 GCA_030853735.1 Chloroflexota bacterium | reverse complement strand
GGTGGGGGCCGGCTCGGCCCTGGCGCTGATCGGGCTGATCCTGACGACGCGCTGGCCGGTCGTGACGACAGGGCCGACGGGGGACACGACTGCGGCGGTCGGCAATCTCCTGTTATCACGCTACATGATCGCGTTTGAAGGGGCCGCCTTTCTGATCCTGGCCGGGATTGCTGGGGCTGTGGTCTTCGCCACCCGGCTGCCCCGTGATCAGTCGGTGGCGGCAGCCGCGACGATTCCGGCCCTGGCAGCTAGTGGCGGCGCTGCGCCGCCGACCGACGGCGCGACCGCCCCGCAACCTGCGACGGTGTGGACCTGCCCCATGCACCCCGAAATCCGGCAGGATGGGCCGGGGCAATGCCCGATCTGCGGCATGGATCTCATCCCGGCAGAAGCCGCCGCCGCAGATACCGCACCGGTTCATGCCGGGCATACGATGGGCGTAGGAGGAGGGCACTGATGGGCGGGCCGGGCTTAGTCCCCTATCTGGTGGTCGGCGCGCTGCTGTTTGGCATCGGCGTAGCCGGGGTGTTGTCGCAGCGCAGCGGGGTCATGATCCTCATGAGCCTGGAGATCATCCTCAACGCCGCCTTGCTCAACGTGGTCGCTTTCTGGCGCTTTGTCGCGCCCGCCAACTACGACGCGCAAGTGTTTGCGATCATCATCGTGACCGTTGGGGCGGTCGAGATGGCGGCGGGCCTCGGCCTGATGCTGCTGTTGTTCCGCCGCCGGGGGACCAGTAATGTGGATGCAGTGCGCGAGTTGAAGGATTGATGAGTATGCTCCCGTTTTGGCTGGTGCCGATCTGCCCGCTGCTAGTCGCCGTCGCCCTGCTGCTGGGGGTCGGACGTATCCGCCGGGGGATCGCGCCGGCCCTGGCGATTGCGGCGCTGGTGGTATCCCTGGTACTCGCTGCCGGCGCGCTTGTCACGGCTAGCGGAGCGACCGGCAGTGCGGATGCGATGGTCGCCGTACCCTGGCTGACGGTGGGCGGGCGCACCTGGGCGCTGGCGCTGGCCCGCGATCCGCTATCCGCGCTCGCGGCGACGCTGGTGGCGGGGGTGGCCCTGATCGTGTTTGTCTATGCGGCCACCTACATGGCTGCCGACCATGAACAGGATCGCTTCTTCGGCTTGCTGTGCCTGTTTGCCGGGGCGATGCTCGTCCTGGTCCTGGCCGCCGACCTGATCACCCTGTTCATCGCCTGGGAGGTGGTGGGCCTCTGCTCTTATCTGTTGATCGGCTTCTGGCGGGAGCGGCCGGGCGTGCCGGCGGCGGCGACCAAAGCCTTCCTGACCACGCGCATTGGCGACGCGATCATGCTGTTGGGCATCGTCGGGCTGACGCGGGCCGCCGGCACGGGCAACATCGCCGCCATTCTTGACGGCGTGCAGCGGGGATCCCTGGCCCCAGCGACGCTGACCCCGGCGGCGTTGCTGCTGCTGGCGGGGGCGCTGGGCAAGTCGGCCCAGGTGCCGTTCCAGGGCTGGCTGCCCGATGCGATGCGTGGCCCCACCCCGGTCTCAGCGCTGCTCCATTCCGCCACGATGGTGGCCGCCGGGGTCTTCCTGATCGCGCGCCTCTATCCGCTCTTCCTGGCCGCCGGGCCGATCCTGCCGCTCGTGGCCTGGATCGGGGTGATCACGGCCCTGCTGGGCGGGGCGGCGGCGCTGGTGCAGCCGGATCTCAAACGCACGCTGGCCTATTCGACCATCAGCCAATTAGGGTTCATGTTCCTCGCGCTGGGCGCGGGCAGTCTCCTGGCGGCCATGTTCCTGCTTGTCGCGCAGGCGCTCTATAAGGCGCTGCTGTTTCTGGCCGCCGGGGCGGTGGACCACACGGTCGGCGGCACGGATTTCGCCCGCATGGGCGGGCTGGCCCGCACGATGCCGGGCACCTTCGCTGCGTCGCTCATCGGCGCAGTCGCGCTGGCCGGGCTGCCGGTGACGCTGGCGTGGCCGCCCAAAGATGCCGTGCTGGCTGCCGCCTGGGCCGCCGGCGGGCCGCTGTTTGCCGCCGCCCTGCTCGCCAGCGTCCTGACCGGCCTCTATGTCGCCCGCCTCGTAAGCCTCGTCTTTCTGGGAGCGGCCCGCGCCGCCCACGGGTCACACGGCGACGCGCCACTGGGCTTGCGCGGGCCGGTGCTGGCCCTGGCGATCCTGGTGCCGCTGGGCCTGTTGGGAAATGCCGGCTGGCTGGGATCGCCCCTGAGCCGGCTGCTGGCGGCACCGGCCCCCGATGCCGTCGTAGCCACGGTCTTGGGCTTGACCACGGCGGTCGTGGGGCTGGGCTTGGGCCTGCTGGCGGGCCGCGCTTGGCCCGGCACCGTGATCTGGCCGCCGCTGGTGCGGATCGCACCGCTGCTGGCGGGCGAGTTCGGCTTGGTGGGGCTGTATCGGGCGGTGCCCGTGTTGGTGTTAGCGGTGAGCCGGGCGGTGGCCGCCTTTGACGACACGGTCTTCAATCCACTGGGGCCGCAGGTGGCGGG
>JALYUO010000286.1 GCA_030853735.1 Chloroflexota bacterium | reverse complement strand
AACCCAGCCAGCGGCAAAGGAATCCGCAACACCGTCCCCAAACTCGTATCCTGCGGCGGCTCCCCCACCCAGATCGCCGTTCCACCCCGCGCTGCGCCCGTATAAGTATCATAAAACTCGACCGTATAACTACCCGACTGCCACCCCGCGCCCACCAACGCCACCTCCCCCAAAGGCGCATCCGCCCCCACCACCCGGCTATCTCGCAACACCCACAAAAAGCTAGTCGCCCCATCCGACAGCCCATACGCCCGCGCCGGCAGCAGCGGCAGCACCGCCAACCGCGGCACACTACCCCCATAAGTCTCCGCCACCCCCCGCGTCACCACCCGCAGCCGCGCCTCCACCGGCTCGGCAGCAAAATGTGCCCAGTCCACCGCCCGGCACGCCACCGCCATCCCCGCCTGCACTGCGTGCATCCCGTCCGTCAGGCAGTGCGGATTGCGGCTCGGCCACCGCATCCCACTCCCCGCCCCCCCGCTCATCAGGTGCGCCCAGCTCATATTATGGTAATACTCCGTGTCAAACGCTTCATCCAACTGCCGCTGCTGATCCAAAAACAGGTGAATCGGCCCCGTCTCCGTATCCGTAAAAGGCCGGTGGTCTCGGATCTCACCCAGCGCATAGCGCACACTGCGGTTAATAGCTCGCACACAGTCGAACGTATTCTCCGGCATATCAATCCAGCCCGGCCAATAGATATGCGTCGTCGCAAAATCCAAGTCAGGATGCCGGAAAATCAACTCTGGGTACTCCCCTTCCGGCATCGGCCCAAAGATCGAACAAGTCAGCAAATGCCGCCGCCCATGCCGCGCCAGCGCCCGCTCTTTCATAAAGGTAGCGATCTCATGGATCCACTCCCCTTGCTGCGCCACCGAACCGCCCCAATGCGGGTGGATTTCGTTCAGCAAATCAAAGCCGAAGATCGCCGACGAGTCGCCCCAGCGATCAATAATAAAAGCCAGCCGCGCCTTCTCCGCCTCAATCGCCGCACGATGCACACAAAAATCGCCCGGCCCACGAAACGGACTGCGCTTGCGGCTATAGGGATGCCGGCCCCAGCGCCGCGCCATAAAGAAAGTATCCCATGGCGACAGCAGCAACCGCACCCCATGCCGTTCACACAAGCCAATCACATCATCCCAATACAGCACCTGCTCCGGCACAAAGCGCCCCACCGGCTGCTCCAAATACCAATAATCATCATGGCAATATTCCAGCATCATCCGCATCACCGTCACCCCATGCGCGGCCAGCTTCTGGATATAACGTTCCGTACTCGCAATATCTTTCTCATAGTGAAGCTGCCACATATCGGGCCAATTGACCGCGTCGTTCTGCCCGATCAGCAAAAACGGCGCGCCGTCGTCAGTCATAAAATAGCGCCCCACCGGTGCGACCTGCACCCACGGCAAGGCTGCCGGGTCACGCGGCACGGCAGCGGTACGGAAAACGGCTTGCTTGGTCATAAAGAACAGCTCTCACAACTACGGGCCGCCGGCAAGGCCGCAGCCCAAGCCCAACAATCACAGCTTCTGGTATACTGAGCGCACAAAGGTAGCTTGCCACTCGTCACATTCGTCGGCCATTAAGCACGAAATGCGCCGGCAACCAGGAACCTTACATTTGCAGTTTTCGCATATCCACCCTATATCGGCCTTGCAGGGCTGAAAGGCATCCACATATAGTAAAATAGCGCGACTTACCTACTAAATATGGTCCAGTCTACTAGCTCAACTAGACCGCTATGACGTTTATGCAAAAACTGCGAATGTAGTGAAGGAAAAGACCACGATGTTCCATTACCAAGCTGGGCAGCTTTACGCCGAAGGCGTACCCCTCACGGCACTGGCCGCAGAGTACGACACGCCGCTCTACGTCTACAGCCGGGCCACGCTCGCAGCCGCCTACGATAGCCTCACCACCCACCTGGGCAGCTTGGGCGTGCCCCTGCTGGTCTGCTACGCGCTCAAGGCCAATGCCAACCCCGCCCTGGCCCGCCTGTTAGCCGAACGCGGTGCGGGTGTAGATGTGGTCTCCGGTGGTGAACTCTATGTCGCCCAGCATAGCGGCTTTCCCGCAGATCGCATCGTCTTCGCCGGCGTAGGCAAGACCCGCCCCGAGATGGCCGAAGCTCTGCGCGCCCCCGGCATTCGTGCCTTCCACATAGAGTCGCGCAGTGAGCTAGAGGCGCTGGGCGCGCTAGCGGCTGGTCTAGGCGTGGTCGCCCCTATCGCGCTGCGCGTCAATCCCGATGTGGAAGCGCATACCCACCCCTATATCACCACCGGCACCGCCGGCAGTAAATTCGGTGTGCCGCCCGCCGAGGCGTTGGCCCTCACCCGCTGGGCCGCCACGCACCCCCATCTGCGCCCAGTCGGTCTGCACGCCCACATCGGCTCCCAAATGGCCGATGTGGCTCCGATCATCGAATCCACCCGCCGCCTCCTAGCCCTCTGGGATGTCCTAGCCGCCGAAGGCATCCCGCTCCGCAGCCTGGACATCGGCGGCGGGCTAGCAATTCCCTACGAACCCGACGACGCGCCACAAGGGCCAGAGCAACTGGCCGCCGGCTTGCGCCCCCTGCTCGCCGGTCGCCGCCTGGAGCTAGAACTGGAGCCGGGCCGCTACCTGCTCGGCCCAGCAGGCGTGCTGCTCACCCGCGTGCTATACCACAAGCCGACCGTCGCCGACCGGCAACTGCTCATCGCCGACGCGGGCATGAACGACCTGCTGCGCCCTGCCCTCTACGGTGCGTACCACCCGGTTGAGCCGCTCCAGCAACCCAGCCCCGATGATGATCTCTATTCAACCGACTTGGCCGGCCCCATCTGCGAATCGTCGGACTTGCTGGCGACCGAGCGAATGCTGCCACTGTTGGGTGAGGGGGCACTGCTGGCGATACGGCAGGCCGGAGCCTATGGCTTCTCGATGGCCTCGCAGTATAACAGCCGCCCGCGCCCCGCCGAAGTGCTGGTGACAGGCACAACCCACCGCCTAATCCGCCCCCGCGAAACCTACGCCGATCTGCTGCCGAGGAGCGTCTAATGGTGCCCTATCAATTTTTGCGCCGCTTACCGGAAGCCGTGCGTCCCTACTTGCCGGACATGGGTGAACCGCTGCACATGGAGCCGCATGGTCGCCTGCTGAAAATCTGGTACGGAGCGGATAAAGCGACCCATTACGAGGTGGCGGTCCATGAGCGGAGCATGCAGTTGGAGTTGGGGCTGCATTGTGAAGCCAGCACAGAGCGGAACGCGCAGATTCGGCACGGCTTAAGTTTCTGTCTGTTCGATATCAAGGCGGCGCTGGGCATCGGCGTTGAATTAGAGGATTGGGATCGGGGCTGGGTACGGCTCTACGAAACGCACCCGCTTTATCCGCTTGACGAGCCACGTTTGATGGAGTTTGCCGAGCGGGTAGGGTTGTTCATCCGCACTGTGCAGCCTATCTACGCAGAGTTAGGCTTTTAGCAAAGTAGACAGCAAAGTTAGGAGCGCGTGTTCCTAACTTTCTTAGAATGAAGACGCGCTCCGCAATCTCTTTGATTTCAGATTAAATTGGCCTGCAATAACGAATCTTATTGGTATCCAGGTTCTAGGTTTACATAACTCTAGCAAATCTTCTCTGTAAAGGCGTTCAAGAATGTGCAACGTATAACCCTACAATGGGCTGCGTATTTCACCGCAAAGACGCAAAGAACACAAAGGATGTAGATGCGTGGACGGATCTGGCAAGGGGAGATTTATCTTGATTCATCTTTTAGTATAGCGGCGGGTTAATGCGTTTTGCTGTTGTGGTAGTTTACTGTGATGCTAATAAGCTAATAACATGGTGGTTAGGAGGTGGGGGATTAGGGCGGGAGGTCGGGCTAGAGGTCGGGGAGGACGGGGCGGAGGGTGCCTTCTTGGTAGGCGCGCTGGAGTTCTAGGAGGTCGCGGAGGCGTTCGCGGAGGCGGTGTTCGAGTTCGGCTTCGTCGTAGAGGCGCTCGAACATGGTGCCGGCGAAGGCGGGGTCGGCTAGGAGGTCCATGAGGACGGCCCCGCAGAGGCGCAGGTAGGTGCTGCGGTTGATTTTGAGGCCGTCGTAGGCGCGAGTGCGGCTGTTGAGGCGTGAGAGATGCTCATCCAGGGGGATGAGTTGCTTGGGGTAGTAGTAGACGGCGACCTGCTTGAGGCGGCCTTCGCCTTCGCGGGCGCGGTCGTTTGCCATTTGGTCTTCGATCCAGCCGCGCGAGGAGCGGCTGTGGTTATCATCGTCCATCGTTTAAGGCTCCTTTTTGCATGAGGCGGGCGGCGACTTGGTCTACCATGTCGGCATCGATCTGGCGCTTGTCGAGGCGGGGCGCTTGGTCGAAGCACATGGAGCAGATGTTTACGATGTGGCGGGGCACGCCGCCGGAGTGTTTGCTGACGGCTTCGACGGCACCGGGGGCGAAGAGGTGGATGCCGTCTATGAGGCCGGCGGTGCGGAGGCGGTATTCGATCATTTCGCGCACTTGGGCGACGCTGCTGAGGGGGGCGAGGGTCATGGTGAAGCGGACGCGCGAGGCGAGGTTGCGCTTTTTGGCGATTTTTTCCTGCAATTCGAGCTGGCCGAAGATGACGATCTGGAGGATGCGGTGGTCGTCGAGCGAGTAGTTGAGGAAGATCCGCAGCCGTTCAAGGCCGTCATAGGAGAGGCATTGGCCTTCGTCTATGACGAGCAGGGGAGTGCGGCCTTCGCGGGCTTGGCGTTGCAGGAAGATGATGAATTGTTCGCTGAGTTCGGAGCGGGTGCTGCCGTAGGGCTTTTGGTCGAAGGCGATGAGCAGTTGGCGGGTGAATTCGGCATCGGTGACTTGGGAGGGGTCGAGGATTTCGCCCATGACGAAGCTCTTGAAGAGGTCGCTGTTGCGGGTGCGACCGCGGAGGACGGCCATGAGGCTGCTTTTGCCGAGGCCGACATCGCCGTAGATGATGGAGAGGCCGCCGCGGCGCAGGACGTGGCGCACGAGGAGGTCGAGGGCTTCGCGGTATTGGTCGGCGAGGTAGAAGTAGCGGGCGCTGTCTTCGGGGTTGAAGGGGTCTTCGCGGAGGGAGGGATGGAAGAAGGCCATGGCTAGTTTTTGGTATTGGCTGGTCATGTGGGCTCTTTTCCTTTTGATCCGCGCCGGGTTTTTGATCCGCGAAGGGCCGCGAAGAAACGCGAAGAATACGATGGTTACGGTTTTTGATCCACGAAGGAACACGAAGATTCACGAAGAATAGGACGATTATGTATGTGTTGTATAGTCTTTCAGATAATGATCTAGAAATTATAAAAGAGGAGTTTGCACCTGGGGGTGCAAATGACGTGCCGCCTTCGGAGTTCGCAC
>JALYUO010000285.1 GCA_030853735.1 Chloroflexota bacterium | reverse complement strand
GTGCGAACTCCTCTTTCTTAATTTCTAGATCATTATCTGAATTACTATAGTACAACGTGCGCGGCGAATTGAACGTTTTGCCGGGTCGGCGGATAGTATCAACAGAGCGGCATGACGAAGGGAGCAGGATTGGACGATAGCGAGGCGATAGCCCGGCTGAAGCGCGGCGACATCGGCGGCTTGGAGTGGCTGGTGCGCCAGTATCAGGCACCGGCCTTGCGCGCCGCCTACCTGATCGGGCGCGACCGGGCGACGGCGGAAGACGTGGTGCAGGCAGCGTTCTTGCGCGTCTACCGGGCCATCGGCGGCTTTGACGCGGCGCGTCCGTTCGGCCCCTGGTTCCTGCGGAGCGTGGTCAACGATGCGCTGAAAGCCGCCGCCCGCGCCGAGCGCCAGGTGCCGCTCGATGGCCCAGACGTGCTGCCGCCCCTACCCGCGCCCGATGCGCCGCTGGATGCGCGCCTGCTGGCCGCCGAAACGGAGGCGGCGATCTGGGCGGCGCTAGGCGAACTCTCCGCCGAACAGCGCACCGCCGTGGTCTTGCGCTACTACTTGGACCTGAGCGAAAGCGAGATGGCGGCGCGGCTGGCCTGTCCACCCGGCACCGTCAAATCGCGCCTCTATCACGCCCGCCGCCGCTTGCGCGAGTTGCTGCCGGCCTGGCTCGCGCCGGGTGCCTGATAAAGTGAAAAGTAGAAAGTACTGCGTAACTGACGACCGACCGCCGACCGCCGACCGCCGACTGACACCTGACACCTGACACCTGACACCTGACACCTGACACCTGACACCTGACACCTGGGAGGTGGCTCATGGACCCTTCGACCTCGGAAACGCGCCTGCGGGCGACGTTACACGCCTATGCCGACCGTGCGATGGCCGACCGCGATGTCTGGCCTGACTTGGCGCGGGCGATTCGCCTGGACCCACAGGCTGCGCGCACCATTCGCATCACTCCTTCGCCGGCTCCGTTGCTGGTCGCCGGGGGGCTGCTCTTGCTGCTCGTGCTGGCGGTGGGGCTGGTGCCTGGTGTCCGTAAGGACGGGCTACGCCAGGCGATCAATACGGCCACCGCTGCCCCTAGCACCCCGTCGCCGTGGGCCGCCGGTCCCCTGGTGCAGGCCCGCGACGGCTACACGATCACCATCCAGCCGATCAGCGCCGATCTGAACCACATCGTCATTAGCTACACCATGACTTCGCTTGCCAGGGAGGTTCGGGTGCTTTATCCGCTCCTGCGTAGGGGCGCAGATTACACGCCGTCTTTGCAGACCCCTAACGGCCAGATCCTACCCTGGTACAGCGGCTATGGCAGCCGCGGGCTGCGCTATTCCACTACGCAACCCCCACCGCCGGAAGAATCGCCTATAACCAGCAGCGCGTTTATGATGTTCGACACAGCGGCAGCCGGCGATTTGCCCGACTCGCTTCAACTCGACCTCACGATACCGGTTGGCCGGGTGGTAACAGACATACCCACGACCCAGACTATCGCGCCACATTCGCCGATCACCGACATTATTAATCTACCTTTTGGAGGCACGCAGCAGGTCACACAACAGCCAGTGTTGCCTTTTCACTTCCAGTTCGCCATGCCGCTTGATCGTCGCCGCCGGATTGCCGAGGTGAACCAGACCATCACGCAGCAGGGAGTCGCGATCACATTGGATCGCGCCGTCGTTACGGCTTCGGAAGCCCGTATCACGCTGCACGGAGCGGTGCTCGACGATCCCCGCCTCCAGGTGCCCCTGCCTTACTTGCGCTTGCATATCGAATACGAGTTTTGGGTTCAACATCCCAACGCAGATGCCACAGCCCCGTCTACCTTCTACCAAAACGGCGACGGTCCCTGGACCTATAGCTATCTTGGCTCCTTGCTGGCGAAAAACAATGACTGGGCCTTCTATGTGCAAAACGTCACCGAACATGATCCCCGCGCCGATAGCTCGGTAGCCGATACGCCGGTGCCTGGCCTGTGGACGTTCCACTTCACGGTGCCGCCGCTGGCCGCGCCCTAACCCCCGCCGGCGGTAACAGTGCAGTCTCGCAAGCCTGTTCTCGCTAGCGAACGGATTGACGGAGGGTAGGAGGCGGTTCCACCCGGCGATGCTGACCTTCGAGCC
>JALYUO010000276.1 GCA_030853735.1 Chloroflexota bacterium | reverse complement strand
TGGCCGGCGTGCGTGACGCGGCGGGTGGCTTCACGCCCACACTGGACTTATTCACCCGCCGCGCCGTCACGGTGGGTGCGCCCAACACGGTCATCGGCGTGGTCGTCACCAATGCGCCGCTTGACCCCGCCGCCCTGCGTGTGGTGGCCCGCATGGGCAACGCCGGCCTGGCCCGCGTCATCACCCCGGCCCACACCATGTACGACGGCGACACCCTGTTCGCGCTGGCCCTGCCGCCCGACCCCGCGCCACCCACGCGACCCGGTCCCGAACTCGTCACCCTGGTCGGCAGCCTCGCCGCTGAGGCCGTCGCTCAGGCCATTGTGCGATCCGTCGCGGCGTAAAACGTAAAACATATAGCGTATAGTCGGGCGAAGTGGATAAGCGGAGCAAGTTCGCAGATTTCCCCGGCTACAGACGTTTTGTATACGCCATACGCAATACTCGATACGTCATAGGTTTACGCACTACGTTTTACGTTTTACGCATTACAGAGGAGCCAAGCCCATGGAACCGATCTGGCGCACCCACTACGATCCCGGCGTGCCGAGCAGCGTCGCCTATCCCGCTGCTCCCTTGCCCTGGCTGCTGGAAACGGCGGCCCAGGACTACCCCGACAACATCGCCACCGTCTTCTTCGGCGCACGCATGACCTACCACGAGGTGAACGACGAAGCCAACCGGCTGGCCCATGCGTTACAGGCGCTGGGCTTGGCGCGGGGTGAGCGCGTGGCCCTGGTGCTGCCCAACTGCCCGCAATTCCTGATCAGCTACTATGCCGTCCTGAAAGCGGGCGGCATCGTCGTGCCGACCAACCCGACCTACACCGCGCGCGAGTTCGCCCACCAATTTGCCGATGCGGGGGTGCGGATGGTCATCACGCTCAACCTATTTGTGCCTAAGATCCAGGAGATCCGCGCCGAAACGCAGATCGAACACCTGATCGTCACCCATGTGCAAAACTACCTGCCCACGCTGCTCTCCTATCTGCACCCGATCAAAGAGCGGCGTGAGGGCACGGCGGTGCATATCATGGCCGGCCCCGGCATCCACGATTTCAGCGAACTGATCCTGCACCACAGCCCGGCCTACACGCCGCTGCCGGTTGCGCCGACCGAATTGGCGGTGCTGCAATACACCGGCGGCACCACCGGGCGCGCCAAAGGAGCCATGCTCACCCACCGTAACCTGCTGGCGAACACGCTCCAGACCCGCGCCTGGCTAACCGACGTGCAACTCGGCGGCGGCGAGATGGTGCTGGGGGTCACGCCGTTTTTCCATGTCTATGGCATGAGTTCGGTGATGAACTTCTCCCTGGCGGTGGCCGGGACGCTGATCTTGCTGCCGCGCTTCAACACCAAAGATGTGTTGCGCGCTATCGAACGCTACCGCATCACGATTTTCGGTGGCGTACCGACCATGTATATCGCCATCAACAACGCGCCTGACACGGCCAAATACGACCTGTCGAGTATCCGTGCCTGCATCAGCGGGGCTGCGCCGTTGCCGCTAGAGGTGGCGCATGAGTTTGAGCGGCTGACCGGGGGCCGCTTGCGCGAAGGCTACGGCCTGACCGAGGCTGCGCCGGTCACGCACTGCAATCCCGTGCTTGGTCCCATTCGGGCTGGTTCGATTGGGCTGCCGCTGCCGGATGTTGAAGCGCGCATCGTCAGCCTGGACGATGGGCACGAAATGCCGCTGGGCGAGATCGGCGAACTGGCAGTGCGTGGTCCGCAGGTGATGGCCGGCTACTGGAACGCGCCCGACGAAAGCCTGAATGTGTTGCGCGACGGTTGGCTCCTCACCGGCGATATGGCGCGCGTGGATGCGGACGGCTTCTTTTATATCGTGGACCGTAAAAAGGACATGATCATCGCGGGCGGGTTTAATATCTATCCGCGCGAAGTCGAGGAAGTGCTGTATGAACACCCCGCCGTGTTGGAGGCAGTGGTGGCCGGCGTGCCCGACTCCTATCGCGGCGAAACAGTGAAGGCATTCATCGTGCTGAAGGAGGGCATGACCGCCACGGCGGATGAGATCATCGCTTTTAGCCGCAGCCAATTGGCCGGCTATAAAGTGCCGCGTGCGGTCGAGTTCCGCGACAGCTTGCCCAAGAGTTTGATCGGTAAGCATTTGCGTCGTGTGCTGGTGGACGAGGAACGGGCCAAACTGGCGGCCCACAATCCCGACCAGGGCGCGGCTTAGGAGACCTCCCGATGGCTTTTTGTACCGTTTGCGGCTGGCAACACGACGGCACGCCGCGCTTCTGCCAACAGTGCGGCACGCCCCTGGCCCCCGGCGCAACGCCCGCCGGCACCGGGGCGGCTCCCACGATCCCGATGAATTACGCCGCGCCGACCATGCCCATGCCCGCGCCCGCTCCTAGCGGCGATCCGCAGACCTGGACCAGCGAAGAACACGACATTTGGCAAGGCAAGAGCATTGATATGGTGACGGCGGGTGGCCTCTCGCCCAATCACTACCGGTTGACCACGCGCACCCTGTTCTATTCGCATGGGCGCGTGGGCCAGGTCGAAAAGAGCATCCCCTTGTGGGCGGTCCGCACGGTTACGGTTGAGCAAAAGCTGATGGACAAGGCGCGTCATGTGGGTGATCTGGTGATCCATGTCGAACACGCCGACTGGACCGAAGGTGTGAACGCGGTGCGGCTAGATGACATCGAGAACCCGCACGAGGTGCGCGACATGATCCTGCAACAGTCGCGCGAGGAAAACTACAACTACGAGCGGCGTAAGCAGACGATGTTCTACCAGGGCCGCCCTATGATGCCACCCCGGTAGCCGCGTTGGACCTGTTTGACTACGCCAACCGCAACAACCCGCCGCGTGACGCGCCGCTGGCCGCCCGGATGCGCCCGCGCACCTTGGATGAGATCGTGGGCCAGGCGCATCTGTTGGGGCCGGGCCGCGCCCTGCGCCGGGCCATCGAAGCTGACCGCGCCGGATCGCTGATCTTGTGGGGGCCGCCGGGCACCGGCAAGACCACCCTAGCCCGCGCCATCGCCGCGACCACGCAGGCCCACTTCGCCGCCGTCAGTGCGGTGTCGGCGGGCGTGGCCGACCTACGAAAAGTGGTCAAAGAAGCGCAGGAACGGCGGCGGCTGGGCGGCGGGCGCACGATCCTGTTTATTGACGAGATCCACCGCTTCTCCAAGTCGCAGCAAGACGCGATCCTGCCCTACGTGGAGGACGGCACGATTGGGCTGATCGGCGCGACCACTGAGAACCCCTCATTCGAGGTCAACAGCGCGCTGCTGTCGCGCACCCGCGTGGTGCAGTTGCAGCCCCTGAGCGAAGCCGACCTGACCCTGCTGCTCGACCGCGCCTTGAGCGACAAGGAGCGTGGCCTGGGCGAACAAGGGATTACATTCACGCCCGAAGCGCGCGCCCATCTGCTGGCCCTCAGCAGTGGCGATGCGCGCGTGTTGCTCAACACGCTCGAACTGGTGGCCGGCGGTCTCGCGCCCGGCCCCGACGGCAGCACCGTGCTGGACCTGCCGGCGCTAGAAGATGCGGTGCAACGGCGTGCCCTGCAATACGACAAAGGTGGCGACCAACACTACGATCTGATTTCCGCCCTGCACAAATCCGTGCGCGACTCTGATCCTGACGGGTCGCTCTACTGGCTGGGCCGGATGCTGGAAGCGGGGGAAGATCCACTGTTCCTGGCCCGTCGCCTAGTCCGTATGGCGGTCGAAGACATTGGCTTGGCCGACCCGCAGGCGTTGCCGTTGGCGATGGCTGCCCAGCAGGCAATGCACTTCCTGGGCCGGCCCGAAGGCGACCTCGCCCTAGCCGAGTGCGCCGCCTACTTGGCGCTGGCCCCCAAAAGCAACGCCGTCTACCGCGCCTATGGCGCGGTGCAGGCCGATGTCGCCGGCACCCGCGCCGACCCGGTGCCCCTGCATCTCCGCAACGCCCCCACCCGGCTGATGGCCGGCTTCGGCTACGGCCAGGGCTACCAATACGCCCACGATGCCGCCGATGCCGTCGTAGACCAAGCCCACTTGCCCGACTCGTTGGCGGATCGCGTCTACTACACACCCACGGATCGCGGCTACGAGCGCGACTTGGCGGGGCGCATGGCTGCTCGCGCGCAAAAGCTACAGGCGCAACGCAACCCAGAGAATGTGGCCGCTAAAATCGGAGAACAAGCAATGTAGGGGCGCTGCTTGCTGCGCCAGGGTGAGCAGGTAGGGGCGCTGCTTGCCGCGCCAGGGAACAGGCGATGTAGGGGCGCTGCTTGCTGGCCGGGGAGAGCAATGTAGGGGCGCTGCTTGCCGCGCCGGGGTGGGTGGCGCGTCAGGTAATCTGGCGCAACCGATCACCAGGGGGTAATAACGTATCAGCCGTACTTCTCCATTCGTGCTTCTTCCAGCCATTGTTCTACTTCCGCATCCGAGGGCGGCGGCTGATCTTTTGCCAGCATTCCTAACGCAGTAGCCAAGGTCTTCTGGCGAGGGCGGGTTGCTTCGGGAGCGGGCGCGAGGGTTTTCAGCACCTCCTGCACCAAATCGAAGCGTTGCGCCGGCGGCCAGTGCGTGACGATTTGCAGGATGGTGTCATAACTCTGATCGGTCGTACTCATCGGTCGCTCCTTGCCCCGGTGGGGGCTATATCCGGTCTAGCTCAGGGCTTGTCCATTTCTTCCGGGGTGAGTATCAGGTGTTTAACTAATTCCAACACTGCGATGGCTTGCCCCTCGGCAACGGAAGGGAAATCATCCAGAAACTCGTGGATGGTGCTACCCCCTCTAAGATAATCAAACAGATTCTTGATGGGCACGCGCGTGCCGCGAAATACCGGTGTGCCGCTCATGATTTCCGGGTCGCGGTTGATTAGTTGCTGTTCTATCTCCGCCGTATTCCCCCAGCCCTCAGAGTTGGACATGGACTACTTCTCCTGCGCGAATGGTCTGCAACGCTGCCATGACCGCAGGCATTAGCAGACGTAGCGTGGACAACTCGGTATTGCGTGCCACCATCACGATTATGGCTAGTTGCAAATCGTGCAGATTCTGCTGATACTCCATGCTGTTCCGATCAACGGTTAAGAATACGTCAAACTCCGGTTCGGCACGGTGTAACAAGGAACCGTTTACCACCCCACGCCAGCGCATATCGGCAACCGTGTGAACATGATGCCCAGGTAGATCGCGTTTCAACGGTCGGGGTACGCACTCGTCCAAGAGAATTCTCATCTTTTTTCTTTGAGTACCAACTGCTCCAGCAGATCGAGCAATTCTACCGCTTGCTCCTGCTCCACCGTTGGGAAGCTGTCCAGATATTCTGCGAGCGTAGATCCCCCCTGTAGCCAGTCGATCAGGCTCTTCACCGGCACGCGCGTGCCCAGGAACACCGGGGTTCCGTGTAGGATTTCGGGATTGCGGTTGATCAACGACGGTTCTACGGGAGCGGTGCTTGGTAATAGATCAGCTTCTAACATGGACCACTTCTCCTATCCGAATGGTTTGCAACACTTCGAGGACTTTGGGCATTAACGGGCGCAGCATTTTCTCAGCGTTGCTGGGCGCGAACAACACGATGATCGCAATTTGCATATTGTGGAGATTCTGTTGATAGGTCAAGTTTCGGTCGGCAGTGAGGAACACGTCAAACACACCTTCTGCTTTGCGGAGCAAATTACCGTTTTTGAGTATCTTCTCAAAAATTCGGGGTAAATTTCCAAACACGCCCATCGCTCAGGCCGGTTTTGTGCCTGAGCAACAGCTCTAGCGAAGGTCGTCACCCGACTTTACCCCGAATTTTTGAGAAGATACGTTTTTGACTCCCCGCCAATCCATGTCTGCTACCGTTGCAACCGTATGCCCCGGCAAGTCCCGTTTCAGCCTACGTGATAAGCATTCATCCAGCAGTACCCTCACTGATTATCTTCCAGTAATAAGTGCCGCATTAACGTGATGAGTTGCAGCACTTGCTCCCGTTCAACAGTGGGGAACTCATCCAAAAACTCATCCACAGTAGGACCGTGTTGAATATAGTCCAGCAGGTTTTGGATCGGCACGCGCGTACCCATGAACACCGGCGTACCTCCCATAATCTCAGGATCGCGATTGATCAGTGCCGTTGCGCTGATGGTTTGCTCCATTGGGTTACCTCCTTATTGGCGAAGCGATTACTCACACCGCTATTGTAGATCACGTTGCGCGCCCCGGCAAGCGTTTCAGCCGCGCCCCACGCAACCGCCCGCCCCTTTTCATGCGTAGATAGAAGGGGAATATGCGCGTGCCGCCGCCCACTTTCTACGTTGCACTTGCAACTTGCAACTTGCCCCTTTGCACTTTCGAATGACGAAAGGACCGGCCTGTGAGCGATTTAGACGCGGCGATTGAGTTTGCCAGCAATCCTGACCCGCGCTGCCCCTGTGTGTTGCTGCTGGATACCTCGGCCTCGATGGGTGGCGCACCGGTGGAGGCGCTCAATGCGGGCTTGCGGGCGTTTCAGGTAGACATTCAGGGCGACCCATTGGCCCAGCGGCGGGTCGAAGTGGCGCTGGTCACTTTCGGCGGCACGGTGCAAACGGTGCAAGATTTTGTGACGGCGGGCCAGTTTGAAGCGCCCACCTTGACCGCCGAGGGCGCGACCCCGCTCGGTGCGGCGCTGGATCTGGCGCTCGATATGGTGCGGGCGCGCAAGGCTACCTACAAGGCCAACGGCATCGCCTATTATCGGCCCTGGATCTTCCTGCTGACCGACGGCGAACCGACCGATAGCTGGCAGCAGGCCGCCGGGCGTGTGCGCGCCGAAGAAGCCGCCAACGGTCTGGCCTTTTTCGCGGTGGGCGTGGAGGGCGCGAACATGGCGCGGTTGGCTCAGATCGCCGTGCGTCCGCCGCTCAAGCTGGTGGGGCTGCAATTCGTGGAGCTATTTGTTTGGCTGTCGCGTAGCCAACAGCGTGTGTCCAGCACCAAAGTGGGCGACCAGACGGCGTTGCCGCCCATCGGCTGGGCGGCGGTCTAGCCATGGCTCACGACTGGCAAGTGATCGGCGCGTCGGTGATCGGCACCGCGCACACGCGAGCCGGACGGCCCGGCGAAGATGCCCACGCTTGGCGGCAACGGCCCGACGACACGTTGCTGCTGGCGGTGGCCGATGGGGCCGGATCGGCAGCACAGGCGGCAGCGGGGGCGGCCTGCGCGGTGACGGTGGCTGTGGATGCCGCCGATCAGGCATTGCGTGGCTCTACTCCGACGACCAGAGACGGTTGGCAGGCGCTGCTGTCCCAGGCGGTGCTGGCAGCGCGTGCGGCGTTGGTAGCCCGCGTGCCGCTGGTTGCCACTACGCCTGATACCGTTGCGTTGCCAGACCCGGCCCTGCCGGCGGCTCCAGCCTTGCGCGATTTCGCCACCACGCTACTGCTGGCGGTCGTGGGCGCAGGTTGGCTGGCGGCGGTGCAAATTGGTGACGGTGCATTGGTGATCAGCGATAGCACGGGCGCATTGACGGTGGTCACGCACCCCAACCACGGCCAGTATCTCAACGAAACGCTGTTTCTTACCGGTGACGATCCGCTGGCCGGGGCGCAGTTCGCGGTCCAGCCGATAGCCAACGTGTGCGCGGTGGCTCTGCTGACCGATGGTTTGCAAGCACTGGCCTTGACACTGGCCGACAACACACCGCACGCGCCGTTTTTCGCGCCGCTTTTTGCTCACGCAGCGCAGGCCGCCGGGGATGCGACGCAATTGACGGCGTTTCTCGACTCGGCGCGGGTAGCTGAGCGCACTGACGACGACAAAACCCTGTTGCTGGCCGTGCGCCCGTGAGCCGTTACGCCTATGCCGGTGGTAGCCCACTTGCGCTCGGCTCCGCATTGGGCAGCGGGGGCGAGGCGACCGTCTACGCGGTACTCGGCAACCCGGCCCAGGCGGCCAAAATCTACCACCAGCCGACTTCGGCACGCGCCGCCAAGTTGCAGGTCATGCAGGCCCACCCGCCGCGCGACCCCTCCGCCGACACGGAGCATCCCTCGATTGCGTGGCCGCTGGGCCTGGTCTTTGATAGCGGCGGCACGCCGGTCGGATTCCTGATGCCACGCTTCCCCAGCGGTTCGTTCCGTCCGCTGTTGGAGTTCTACAATCCGCAAACGCGACTGGACCACGCGCCGGGCTTCACCTGGGCCTATCTGCTGCGGACCGCCGCCAACTTGGCCGCCGTTGTTGCCGCGCTGCACGCGCAGGGTACGGTGGTCGGCGACCTCAACGAGAGCAACCTGCTGGTCAACCGTAGCGCGCTGGTTACGCTGATTGATTGCGACTCGATGCAGGTGACAGGGCCGGACGGCACGGTGTTTCGCTGTCCGGTCGGCAAGCCGGAATATATGCCACCCGAATTGCAGGGCGTGGATTTCAGCCGCGTGAACCGCGTGCCGGCGCATGACCTGTTCGGCTTGGCTGTGCTGGTGTCCCTGCTGCTGATGGAGGGCGTGCATCCGTTCCAGGGCGTATGGCAGGGCGCGGGTGATCCGCCGACATTGGAGGAGAATATCGCGGCAGGGCGGTGCCCCTATGTGGGTGCAACCGATTTGCGCCCACCGCCCTATGCCCTGCCGTTCACGATCCTACCGCCGGCGGTGCAGGATTTGCTGCGGCGCTGCTTCGGCCCTGGGGCGCGCGATCCAGTGGCGCGGCCGCCCGCGCAAGAGTGGCGCGTTGCGTTAGAGGCCGCTGCCGCTGACTTGGCGACTTGCGCCGTCAATCCGCAGCACCGCTACAGCCGCCATCTGGGTGATGAGTGCCCCTGGTGTGTACGCATTGCGCGCCTGCACCTGCCCGACCCGTTTCCGCTGCCCGGCCAGGAGCCACCGCGCCGCGAACGCCCGCCCCGCCCCGCCCTATCCCGCGTGGCGACCGGCGGGCGGGTGGCGGCCCTGCCGGTAGTGATCGCCGGCGGTGGGCGCGGTGGCTCCGTGCTGACCACCACGCCGCAATGGACCTCCTCGACTGGGGTAGCAGTGGCGGGCGGGGGTGGGGCGTGCCTGGGCTGTGTCGGCGCGCTCTTTGTCGCCTTGTTCCTGCTTGGCGCGCTCACCGATCCGCGCATCAACCGCAGCGCCGAATCGATCCGCGAGGCCGCCACGGCCACGGCCCGCGCCGCGCCCGTGTTGCCGCCCACGCTCATGCCGCTGCCGAGGCCAACCCTTACCCTACCAGCCCGCCCCTAGCAGCTTGTCGGAGAGAAGCGGTGACCGGCGTTCCGGGACCGCTTCGCCGCCGTTTTCGTTGGATTTGCCCGACTTTTGGCCCGGATTCGCCCGTTTTCGTCGGGTTTGGCTGGCTTTTTCGGGCGCAAGGCGCAGTTAGGCCAGGGTTACGCGATGCAGCCGCTTCAGATTGTACGCCAGACAGACCAAACACCATTCGCCTGCGGCTTGCGCCACGCCCCGTAGCGAAA
>JALYUO010000218.1 GCA_030853735.1 Chloroflexota bacterium | reverse complement strand
GCCCAGAATCTGCTCCGTGTCGGCATCCACCACGGCTTTCATCAGACCCCGCGACTCGGCGGTTTCCAGCGCCCGCGCGACCGAGTCCATGCCCATCGTGGCGACGCGGATGTTGCGCCCGGCGGCGCGGGCTGCGGTTTCGCTGAGGCCCACGCGACCCAGTTGTGGGTCAATAAACACGGTGTAGGGCACCAGCCGATCCGTGGTCGTGACGGAGCCGCCGGTGAGCAGGTTGGCGCAGATGATGCGGTAGTCGTCGTAGGCGATATGGGTGAAGGCGGGACCGCCGTTCACATCACCCAGCGCCCAAATGCCGGGCACGTTGGTTTCTAGCTTGCCGTTGACCGGAATAAAGCCCTTCCCGTCGGTCTGCACGCCGGCGGCGGGCAAGTCCAGTGCGGCGCTGTTGGGGGTGCGGCCAATCGCGGCCAGCAGATGGGAGCCGTGCAGCACGCGCTTCCCGTCGGGGGTCTGCACCGTCAATTCGAGGGCTCCCGCCTTGCCGCCGCCGCGCACGGTCTTGGTGTTCAGCAGCACCTCTAGCCCGTCTTCGCGCAGGATAGCGGCCACCGCGTCGGCCACGTCAGGGTCTTCGCGGCCCAGCAGGCGGGCACTGCGCTGGATGACCGTCACTTGGCTGCCGAAGCGCCGGAACATCTGGGCAAACTCCAACGCGATATAGCTGCCGCCCAGCACCAGCAGATGCTCCGGTACGCTGTCCAGTTCCATGATACTGGTCGAATCGAGCACCGGCAAGCCTTCCAGGCCCGGCACATCGGGCGGGGTGGGGTGCGCGCCGGTGTTAAGGAAAATCCAGTCCGCCGTCAGCCGCTGTTCGCCGTCCGCACTCTGCACGACCAGACTGTGCGCGTCGGTGAAGCGCCCGGTGCCACGCACCAGGTCTAACCCTTTTGTCTCGGCAATGCCCTGTTCGTTGCCGCCGCGAAACTCGTCCACGATGTCGCGCTTCCGTTGCCGCACGCGCGCCAAGTCCACCGTCACCGGACCGGTCTGCACACCGTAATCCGCCCCCCGGCGGGCCAGGTAGGCCACTCGCGCGCTGGCGACCATCGTCTTGGTCGGCGTGCAGCCTTCGTTCACGCAGGTGCCGCCCACATGGGTGGACTCGATCAAGGCCGTGCGTCGCCCCGCCTTCGCCAGCGCCTTCGCCAACGGCACCCCCGCCTGCCCTGCGCCGATCACCACCGCATCATACTGCGGTGCTGCATCCTTTGCCATTGCGCTCAACTCCTTCTGCTACTGCTGCTGCGATCCCGCTACCATTGTACATAGGTTGTCCACACCGGGCACAAGCTCAAAACAGGCGGCGTAACGCAGACGGTGCTGCCTGCGACAGCAGCACGATCAGGTGATTACGCGCCCGCGAACTCGCCACATAGAGCAAGGGGTCCAAGTCGTTCCAGCTCAGGTTCCAGCGTTCCAATTCAGCCAGCACGACCACACTGCGATCCAGCCCTTTGAATGCTTGAATGGTACTGCAATAAACCGTGTTGGGCGGGAGCTGGGCGAGGGTCGTGAGATCATCGGTGAGCAGGATCGCGCCGGTCGCTGGGGCGCGCCATAGCAGGCTGGTGCGGCGCGAAAATGGGGTCAGCACCACGATCTCGTGCAAGGGAATCTTTTCCTCGTGATGCAGTTGCTTCAGCAGCGCCGCCAAGCGTAGGGGCAGATCATCAGGACCGGCAAAATCGCTGATCACTTCTACCCGGCGGCCCGGTGGCCCCAGTGCGGTGGGCCGGTCCACGCCTTGATAGAACTTCAGCACCACATCATGGATGCGCTGGGTGTTACGGCAGTTGCGCGTGAGCGGGAAGGGCGGCTCGGCAATCGGGAAGTGGCTGTCGCGCACAAACAGCCGCTGGTTGTCGTCGTAGAAAATGTACAGGATGCTCGCGTCGCGGTCGGCTAACAACATCTCCAGAATATCCCACCAGGAATTGGGAAAATCTTGCCCCTCGTCCACCAGGATCGCATCATAGCACGTCCCCAGCTGCGCGGCAGCATCCAACAAGGCGTTGGGCAAGACCTCTTCGTAGTAGGCGTGGTCGGTGGGACCGCTCGGCTCCGGCAGCGGCTGCCCTGCCGCGCGCACTAGCGTGCGGCATAATTCATGGAAGTGCAGGATCGTCAACGCTTTGCCCGCCAACGTGGGATCGCCGGCCAAGCGGACTTGGAGATCGGCGGCCAACTGTTTGTTGTAGCAGGTCAGCAGCACGCGAAAGCCCTGGCGCGCCAGCCGGGTGGCTTTCTCCACCGCCAGCAGCGTCTTGCCCGCGCCGGCACAGCCACAGATCGCGGCGCGGCGGCGGCGATTCAGCAAATCGAGCACGCTATGCTGCTCCTGGGTCAGCGTGAGCAGTTGCTGCGTTTCCGTGGCGGCTTGACCCCAGAGCGCAGGTCGGAACTGGACGGTTTGACCGAACAGCCGCTGCAATTCAGCGACCACGGGGCGCGCCGCCTGCGGTTGGAGTGGCGCGCTGCCCTGGTAGTAGGCAAAGACCCCGGCGACCCAGGCTGCGAAGCGCGTCAGATCCACTTGGTCGGCCAGAATGACCCGCGGCAAGTGCAGTAGGCGACGTGGTGTGCCCTCCACGACCGCGGGGAACACCACACCATAACCCAGAGTAACATCCAGTCGTCCGGTATTTAACACCTCTTTGAGCAAAGTGAGCAGGGTGTGTTGGCTACGCATGGCCTGCTCTGCCGGGTCTTTGATCGAATACAGCGTGCCGCCGCGCGCTAGGCTGGTCCAGCGGTTGGCCTGCGGATCATAGCTGATCAGCCCGCCTTTGACTTCCAGCACCAGCACGCCGTAGGTGGGATGGGCGATGACAAAATCGGCCTCACCGTCGCGCGGCACCCGGCTGTGGCGATCCGGCCATTGCCACTTGGCGCTGTAGAACACGGTGTAATCAGGGGCGAGTTGATCGCGGCAGGCTTCGTATACGATGCGCTCGGCCTCGCGTTCGGGGGTCCATTGGACCGCTCCCGGAAATATCTTTGCCATCAGGACTCCTTCGAGTCGTCGGTCGTCAGTCGTCGGTCGTCGGTCGTCAGTCGTCAGTGGGCTGCGCTTGCGGGCTGGAATCAGCTATCCCAGGCGGGTTGTATACAGTATAATACAAGCAGGCGGATGCTGCATCAGGCTAGTAGCGTACATCGCGCAGAAATAGCTGTAGGGCCGCAATTCCTTGTGGGGCGCGCTGTAGGTGAGGATGCGATGCAGACAGGATTCCACGCGCTGATGCAATCGGATAACTCAATCCGCTAGACTAAATGGGCAGCCGATACAGGAAGTCGGGGCCACCATTGTAGCACCAATGGAATCGGTTCACTTCCAGTCTATTTGAAATACAATGGTTCTGATGCTTCTAAAAGCTATCGCGTTTGCACATCCACAATCAGTTGATCAATAGGAAAGCCTTGCCCTGGACTCCACCACTTTGTTTGGCTATCGAGGTCACTGGCGAGGTTGATATGCTGGCGATCAGCCTTAACGGCATAGGTGTGTACCAAGTAACGGAGCAAGGCCACGCCTGCCACATACTGGCTGGAGGTCGGTTGCCACCAGGGGCCGCCAGAGGTAGTCGGCCCGGTATTTATATCAAACGATTGGCTACCTTCCCAAGACACTGCAAACGTGACAGTATTCGCGTTGAAGCCGCTGCTGGCCGCCTTAGTAATCCACGGGGCTAAATCTACGCGCGGCTCCCGCAGGGTTCCGGCGTGGAAGGCAGTATCGGAGTCTGCCACTGTCTGTACAATATTGCCATCTGTACCAACTATATAATGGACACTGACTGGCACTTGGCCGTTACGCAAGACCACTAGAGCCTGCGGTATCGTGCCTTGCACCAGCCGGTTGACGATTGACACGGGGACTTGGCCGCGACGGCCCTGTTCATACTGCGTAGCCGGTAGGGTCTCAAACCGTGCGCCAGGGTACCGCCCATTGCCTACGACAGTCACTGTGGGCGCGGGAGGGGGGGACGGCGCGCCAACTGGGGTACCAGCGCGAGCAGTGGCGTCCACAACAGTCACTCTGGGCACCGGAGTGCCGGTCTGAACTGCGAGGCGCGCTTGATAAGTCGCAATTTGATTGCTCTGGATGGATACTTGATTGCTCAACGCTGCGGCTTGGTTGCTGACATCGCCAAAGGCCGCCTGCGCGGTGCTATTGGCCGTGATAGAGGTGGCCTGCGCGGCAGCAGCGGTTGCAGCCTGAGCCACAGCGAATTGCCGGCTGATTTCAGCAGTGCCCTGCGCGGCAGCAGCGGTTGCGGCCTGAGCCACAGCGAAT
>JALYUO010000174.1 GCA_030853735.1 Chloroflexota bacterium | reverse complement strand
CCGGTGCCCGGCGGGGTCGGGGTGCCGGTTGGCGTACCGGCAACCGCCGTCAGGGTGCCGGTGCCCGGCGGGGTCGGGGTGCCCGTGGGGGTGGCGACGACCGCCGTCCCGGTGGCAGTGCCTGACGGAGGCGGCGTGCGCGTGGGTGTCCCGGTGGCGGGGGTCAGGGTGCCGGTGGCGGTGGGGGTCGCGGTCACGGCGGTACAGCTATTCAGTAACACCGTCACGTTGGAGTCTTCGTAGCTCGCGGTGGCAAGGTCCCACTGCCCATCACCATTGAAGTCGGCGGTCACCAGACTGTACGGGCTGCGACCTACGCTGTGGCTGGTGGCCGCGCTGAAGCCGCCTCCGCCGTCTCCCAGCAACACCACCGCGGTACTGTAGTACGTGACATCGGTGACGGCGAGGTCCGGGTGATTGTCGCCGTTGAAGTCGGCGACAGCCACAGCGAACATGCTATCGCCGACGGCGAAGGGCGAACCGGGGGCCGGGCTCAAGCCGCCCAGACCATCGCCGAGCAGCACAGTCACGTTGGTGCTATAAGGGTTGGGCCTAGTAGGGAGGGCGAGGTCGGGGTAACCGTCCCCGTTGAAGTCGGCGGCGGCCACGTCGCGGGGGCTGCCACTCACGCCGAAAGGGGAGCCGGGGGCGGGGCTGAATCCGCCGCGGGCGGTGCCTAAGAGCACCGTCACGGTGTTATCGCCCTGGTTCGCCGTGGCAAGATCCAGCCGGCCGTCGCCATTGAAGTCCACCGCCGCCACCAAGATCGGGCGGCTGCCCACAGCAAAGGGCGAACCGGGGGCGGGGCTAAACCCGCCCGTGCCGGTGCCCAGCAGCACCGTCACCCTGTTCTCGTAGTTGCCGAAGGCGAGGTCCAGGAAGCCATCGCCGTTAAAGTCGGCGGCCACCACGGACTGCGGGCTGCCGCCGAGAGCGAAGGGGGAACCGGGCGCGGCGGTGAACGCCCCGCTGCCGGTGCCCAGCACCACCGTCACCGTGTAGTCATAGAGGTTGAGAATGGCGAGGTCGGGGTGACCGTCCCCGTTGAAGTCCGCGGCCGCCAGCGAGATCGGGCCGCCGCCCACGGCGAAGGGGGAGCCGGGGGCCGGGCTGAACCCGCCCATCCCCGTGCCCAGCAGCACCGTTACGCTATCGGCCCAGCCGTTGGCGGTGGCGAGGTCCAGCCGGCCGTCGCCGTTAAAGTCCGCCGTCGCCACGGATTGGGGGTGCGAGCCGACGGCGACGGGCGAGCCGGGGGCCGCCTGGAAGCTGAGGGGGCCGGCGCAGGCCACATACGGCCCCTGGGGTGCGCCGGCCTGCACCACGGAGGGCGCGTCCAACGCCGCAGCGCGGACCCCACCCACGAGCAGTAGCCCAAGCAACCCGATCAGGGTGCGGACGATGTTGGGTGGACGCATGGTCGTCTCTCCTCTGTTGGGTAAGCACCGCTGAATACGCACGGTTGGCGGGGGTACACGCTAGTATACCCGATAATGGGACGACGCGGTTAAGGCACATGAGAAGGATAGGAACAGAAACGTACGCCAGCTACTACTGTAGGTCGAATGGACCACTGCCTTTTACCGGCCGTTACAGCCTCTGGGTGCGCTGCCGTCGCCAGGTTCGAATCTCCGCATCGGCGGTGCTATCGGTCTGCTCCGCATAGCGCAGGGTGGTTTGGATGTTCTGGTGGCCCAACCGCTTGCGAATGGTCGCCAAGCTGACTCCGGCGTTGACCAACGCCGTCGCGTGCGTATGGCGCAGTTGGTGCAGCGTACACGCCACCTCCGCCTGCCGACAGTACGCCGCCCCGCGCGCTTGCACCGATTGGTAGCGTAAGGGTCCGCCCTGGTAATTCTTCTCCGCCCGGAACAGCGCCCCATGCTGGTAGCCGCTGCGCCGCAAGTAACTGCGCAACTCGGCCACCAGCCGGCTATCATCCAAGAGCACCGTCCGCCGCCGGTTGCCTTTGCCCACCACCCGCATATGCTCATCGTCCAGCGTGAGGTCCAGATCCTCCACTTGGATCGCTAGAGCTTCGCCAATGCGCAACCCCGTCTCCACGATCAAGCGAAACAGCACCCGGTCGCGCAGCCGGCTGCGGGGAATCTGCGCCAGAATCGCTTCGATCTGCGCCCGCTCCACGCCCCGTACTTGCGGCGGATCGGGCTTGACGCGCTCAATGCGATCCATGGGATTGGCCGCCAGCACCTCCTGGCGCACCGCCCAGCTCAGAAAGCTGGTAAGCGCCGCCTGTTTGCGCGCCCGCCCGGCCGGACTCAGGTGCGCCAGGGTGGCAAAAAACGTGCACAAGACTGCAGGGGTTAGCGCCTCCAGGGTGGGCGGGGCCTGCGCGGCAAATTGGGCTAGATCAGCCGCGTACGCTTGGCGGGTATAGGCCGAGCGATTGGCGTGCGTCAAATCGGCTAAAAGGGGTAAACCAAGCATTCGTGCAACGAGGGGCAAAGTAACCTGATGGTAGTAGCATCAACTTTAGGCATTCGATAATGGGTATGAGCATTATAGTGCCGCGCGGATGTAGCTCGGCGATTACATCAGGTAATAAAGTTCCCACTTCACGCGGTTGCGGTACTTTCTTTCTATTATATATTGTAGTACATCTATAGCCCCGGCATGACATCTACCAGCAATCCTTTAGAAGAAGGACACAATGTGGCGAAGTTCCAATTCTAAAAAGAGAAGCGGTACTTTTTAGGCCGTGACCGTGGTACATTGATGCTACTACACGCAAGTTAGGTATCTTCTCAAAAATTCGGGGTAAATTTCCAAACACGCCCATCGCTCAGGCCGGTTTTGTGCCTGAGCAACAGCTCTAGCGTAGGTCGTCACCCGACTTTACCCCGAATTTTTGAGAAGATACCAAGTTACTTTGCCCCTGGTTACACGAATGTCGGGTTTGGGCCGTAGTGGCCTGTTGAGGGGGACCACCCAGTTCAGGCAGGCCATTGCTCGGCATCACCAAAAGCGCCGGAGAACCTGCAAAAGTGCTCACCAGAGGTTAGAGGATGCGCCACAAAGAAACAGCGGCGTGGACCGATCAGGACCCCTGCCGCTGCTCGTGAGCGTCGCTTCAGGCGGAGAGGGCGTTACGCCCGCCTTCCGCCACTACCATTATAGCAAACACGCGCGGCCAAAAACACCGTCTGCGGACCGATTTAATCTCGAGCTACTAGCAGTATACTGGGCGAGCATCAAAGTTCGTGGAGGGCGTGGTAAACGCAGCCGTTCTGATATGTGCCAAACAAGACGATGCCACGGTACAGAACGGCTGCGTTTACCACGCCCTCCACCCAGAACCGACGAAAGGGGAGTAGCGAAATGCGTGTGTTGTTGTGGGCGTATGGGTCAGGCGGGGATGTCGAATCGCGGGCAGGACTCGCAGTGCGGTGGCGGGCACCCGGCGAGGAGGTGTGGCTATGACCGAGTATGCGGTGGTGATCGCCGGAGGAGGTCCGACCGGGCTGATGTTGGCGGGCGAGTTGGCGTTGGCGGGCATCAGCGTTGCCATTGTCGAGCGGCGTACCAGCCAGGATCTCGTCGGCTCGCGCGCCGGTGGCCTGCAC
>JALYUO010000180.1 GCA_030853735.1 Chloroflexota bacterium | reverse complement strand
CCTACCGGACGGACATCGGGCTGCTTTAGGCGAGGAACCAGGGGTCAGGGGTCAGCGGTCAGGAATAAGGGCGTACTGTAGGAGGCGGTTCCACCCGGCGAGGCCGACCTATAGTAATTCAGCCAATGATCTGGAGAAGCGACAGGTCCAGCAACTGAGGAGTTTGCACCTCCAGGTGCGAACTCCGCAGGCAGCGCGTCGTTTGCACCTGGGGGTGCAAACTCCTCTTTCATAAACCTCCAGATTATTAGCTGAATTACTATAGCACGCAGGTCCGCCCGCAGGCGATTTGTTGCGCGAAGGATCGAGGTAGGGCGGACCGCGCGGGGCGGATCCCCTCCCACCGCTGCGCTAAGACTAGCCCTGCGCGTGCTGCGCCTGGTATAAGCCCAGCCCAGCCAGAGTTTTCGCGTCTTGGATTTCGCCACGGGCGGCAGCGACCCAGGCGGCGGCGGGGCTGAGGCGCACCAGTTCGATGGCTTCGTCTTCGTCGCCGGGCAAGCGCGACTCCTGGAGGTCGGTGCAGAGGAAGCAGTGCAGATATTCGGTGCAGAAGCCGGGCGCGGAGAAGAAGCCGCCCAATGACTCGATGCGCCCAGCGGCGTAGCCGGTCTCTTCTTGCACCTCGCGCTGGGCACAGGCAGCCGCGTCTTCGCCGGCTTCGCGCGTGCCGGCCGGGATTTCGAGCAACACCTGCCCGGCGGCGGCGCGGTACTGGCGCACCAGCAGCAGGTTGCCGTCGCCATCCACCACCACCATTGCCACGGCCCCGCGATGGCGCACGATCTCCCGCCGCGCCAAGTTGCCGTTAGGCAGGCGCACCTCTTGCACATCCACCTGGAACAGCTTGCCGTTGAAGGCCCGTTCTTCGGCCACTAGAGTTGGCGGCGCGAGCAGATCGGGGGTGGCGCTGGGATCACGCATGGCGGCGGGTTCCTTTCTGCCGAGAGCCGGCAAGAGCGAAGGCACTACCGGGCAGGCAGTGCCTTCAACAGGGGATCAAAGGGAGGCGACGAGCGGATTCGAACCGCTGGATGGAGGTTTTGCAGACCTCTGCCTTACCACTTGGCTACGTCGCCGAGCGCATCGGTGTGCGCTCAATATACCAGATCCGGCGCAGGCTGTCAACCGTGCAAACGGAAGCCGGGTCGCCCCTGAGCAACCCGGCTCCCACGCCTACCGACGGCAGAGCTATAGCTTGGGAATCTTCAGCTTCGTCTGGTTGGCGTAGATCAGGTAGGGCGGCTCAATGCCGTTGATCTGCGCGATGCGCTGCCAATTCACGCCGAATCGCTCCCCAATGCCCATCAGCGTATCGCCGGGCTGCACGAGGTACTCCGTGTAGTCGCCGGGGCCGACGTTGGGCGGCTCGTTGACTTCGGCCAAGCCCCAGTCCATCGCCGGCACAATGATCTCGCTGCCGACCTCGATGTGGTTCGGGTTGGCGACGTGGTTGACCCGCGCCAACTTGTCCACTGTCGTCTGATAGGCCACGGCCAGTTGCGACAGCGTATCGCCGTCCTTGATGCGGTAGCGCGAGGGGATGTCCATTTCGCGCCCCACCTCCAGTGCGGAATCCGGGTCGATCTCGTTCAAGCGCCGCAGGTCGCTCTCCTGCACCCCATAGCGGCTGCACAAGCCCGCCCAGGTGTCTTGGGCGGTGCCGCGGAACGTCCGTTTTGTTACTGCCATTGTACTTGCTCCTTTCCATAGCCAACGGTATCAGCAGCAAGCACTGGGCTTGCTGGCGTTAGCATAGCACGCCCGTCTGTATTTTCTCTGTATTTTCACAATACCTACGCCAAATTGAGACGGACGCGACGCAACGCGGTGCATCGTCGTCATGGGTCACTCCGTGGGTTACACAGGCCGCCGCATCCTGCCCGCCCGGCCGCCGCGTCTGATCTCATCGCATTCCCCAATACCTACGCCCAATTGAGACGGACGGCGGCGAAACTCGGTGCGCGGGAATGACCCGCCTCCGTTCCTGCCTACGCGTTAAAGCGCCGACCGGCGTGTGCCGGAGCCGGGGCGCGCTGCTGCTGACCGCAGCCGGTGCGCCCCGGGGCGGTGCGGGTAGCGATATCCTAGCAGATCCTTCTGAATGTTCTCTGAATTTTGCGCGATCAGCTCAAGGGTAGGTGCGGCGGATGGGACAGCAGGGCTTCCACCTGGTCGAGCAATGGGTGCAAGTCGGCGGGCAGGGCCGGCACCTCCGGCGGCGGCGGCGGCAGATCGGGGTCCGTCAGGAGGTCCCCCGTCAGCACCGCATACCGCAGGGCGACATCGAGTTGCGCGCTACCCGCTGCAAAGAGCGCGCGGTAGAGCCGCGCCGCCGCTTGCCGGGCCGCGATCTGCGCGGGATCCAGTTGCCAGATCGCATAATACAGATTCGTCTGCACCGCACGATCCGCACACTGCGCCAGCGTGTGGTGCAGCGCGGTGCAGGCCGCCGCAGCGGACTCGGTGCCCTCGGCCACCGCAATGCGCCGCAACAGAATCTCGGCCGTGGGGCCGATGTCCGCCCGCGGGGCGCTGTGTTGTAATTCGAGTACTCGCTCCGTACAGGCCCGCGCCGGTCCATAGTCGTGCTGGCGGAAATGCCAGTCGGCCAGGAGGAGGAGATAATCTTGTAAGTACCAGGGCCGCATGAGATCCGCCCCGAGACTCCAGGCACCGCGTAAGCACCGCCCGGCCTCCGCATAGCGAGCCTGGAGGACATAGAGATGCGCGATGGCGACCAGGTTGATGACGATATCATAGCGATCCACCATACGGATAAAGAACGGCATGGCGTGGATATAACACGCCAGCGCCAGATTGGGCGCGTTGCGGCGCGCATACGCACCCCCCATATAATGCAGCGCCAGCCCCGCAAATTGATGATCCCCAATCACGGACGCGAGCCGCCAGCGTTCGCCATATAACCGTAGAGCCTGGGCAAAGTCCCCGCGCTGCTGATATTGATAGCCGAGCCGGCCCACGGCGCGGGTCAACCGGCGGACATCGCCGCTCTGCCGGACCAACTCGACCCAGCGCGCCACGGCCGCAAACTCCTGGTCGCGCTGGCCCTGCTCACTGTAGGCCATGCTCAACATCCCCAGCGCGTCCCCGGCGATCCCCAGTTCGCCGGCGGCGAGCGCCACGTCCAGCATTTGCGTATAGCACACGACCGCCTGCGCATAGTCGCCACGCCAGATATACACCTCGCCCAATCCCTCTAACGCCTGCAATAACCCAGGCGAATCCTGAGCCTGATTCAGCGTGATCCGAGCATGCCCCAACAGGATGCCGGCTTCTTCATAGCATCCGTTGCGCACCAGGAGTTTGCCCAGGGCCGCGTGGACCTGCGCTTGCTGGTGCGGCGCGTGCTCCCCCACCTGGGCGGCCGCCCGGCGGTAATTCGCCTCCGCCGGGCCCCATTGCCCGACAAGTTGCTGCACGTCGCCCAGTGCCAGCAGCACCGGCGATTGTTCGCCGGGCGGCAGCAGGGGCAGCAGGCGCTGATAGTAGTCCAGGGCGGTGGGGTTGCTGTAGGCGGCGCGGGCGGTGTCGGCGGCGAGGCGGAAATAGTGGCGCTGCTTGGCGTGGTTGGCGGTTTTGCCGTAGTGGTAGGCTAATTGGGCGATCTGGCCGCCGTTGGGCAGGCCGTCGGTGGTGGCTTCCAGCGCAGCGGCGATGCCTTCGTGCAGCAGCAGCCGCCGCGCCGCCGATAAGCTGCTGTAGATCGCCTCACGGATCACGTCGTGGGCGGGCAGGTAGCCGCCGGTCGCTGTGCGCTCCATCAGGAAGCGGCGGGCCAGCGCCTCTTCTAGCCCCGGCAGCGCGGTCGCGGCCGGTAAGGCACCGGCCGCCGTCAGCAAGGGAAAGCTGATCTCGCCGCCCATCGCCGCCGCTAGTTGCACCAGGATCTGCGCCGGGGGGTTGAGGCGGCGGAAGCGGGCCAGCACGCCTGCACGGGCCGTGCGCGTCACCGGTGTCGAGGCGGTGGGCAAGTGGCCGGTCAGCCGGTAGCCGCCCGTCACTGGGTCGGGGACGATCTGTTGTGCGCCCAGCAAGCCCTGGATCAACTCGGTGACGAAAAACGGGTTGCCGGCGCTGCGCGTATAGATCCAATCGCTGAGAGTCGCCGCCGCGCCGGGCATCCGGGGTTCCACCAGCGCACCCACCTCGGCGCGCCCCAGCGGGGCCAGGTCCACCAGTGGCACGTCGGCCCATTCCCAGCGGTCAAGCAACTCAGCCACGCGGCTGCTGGGGGCGGCTTCCTCGCTGCGAAGGGTGGTGATCACCAGCAGCGGGGTGGCAGCGAGCGGGGTTTGCAGATGGTCCAGCACGGCCAGGGTCGCATCGTCGCTCCATTGCAGATCGTCCAGCACCAACACCACCGGCGAACCGCGCCCCGCCGCCGCCTGCACGGCCGTCACCACGCTACCCAGCAGCCGCGTGTAGGCTTCCGCCGGCGGCAAGGGGGCGAGGGTGGGCAAGCCCGGCAGCCGAGCAGCCAGGTCGGGCAGCAGATTCGTCAATGCCGCCGCCGCGACCGGCCCCAAGCGTTCGCGCACCTGGGCCGGGGCCAAGTCGGTCACCAGCCACTGCCGCAAGGGATCGCGCAACGGGCCGAACGGCACGCCCCGGTCGGGCACAAAGCAGCGCGCCCAAGCGATGCGCGCCACGCCCCCGGCTGCGAGGGCTTCCTGCACCAAGCGCGTTTTGCCCACGCCCGCTTCGCCACACACCAGCAGCAGTCCGCCCTGGCCCTGCCGTAGCCGAGCCAACGCCGCCTGCAACGCGGCTAATTCCGCCGCCCGACCCACAAACGGGCTGATCGCGTTGCCCGCCGGCGGACCCGTCACCGCCGCCGAGGATGTGCCCGGCACGCCCGCACTCAGGCGTGCGGGCGGCGCGGCGGCGGCATACAACGCCTGGACGGCAGGGGCCGGAGCTGTGTCACACTCATGGCGCAGCAGGGCCGCGAACGCCTCATAATGTCGCCGCGCCGCCGTATACTCGCCTGCGCCCAGCCAAGCGCGCAGCAAGGCTTCGTGCAAGCGTTCATCCAGCGGCTCATACCGCAACAGGTGCTGCGCCACTGCGACCGCCTCCGACCACGCGGCGGCAGCCAACTGGTCTTGAAGCAGGACGAACCCGCTGCGCTGCACCAGCGCGTGCAGACGGGCACGCTCCACCGCGCACCATTCTGCCGGCCAATCTTCGAGCAACGGCGCGCTATAGAGTGGCAAGGCAGCGGCCCGCGCCCCACGGTCTGCTTGGGCCAAACCCGCTTCCAGCACCACAGTGTCAAGCCATGCCGAGCCGAGATCCAGTTGCACGCTGAAACGGTCGGTTATCAGCCGCAGATCTGTTATCGCCAGGGTGCGGCGTAGCTGTTTAAGCGCAGTCGAGAGGTTGGGCAGGGCGCGTTCCTGGGGACCGTCGCCCCAGAATAGCGCCGCCAAGTGGTCGCGCGCATGGGGCCGGCTGTGGAACAGCAGCAGGTAGGCCAACAGCCCTTGCGCTTTCCGCAGGGCCGGCAGCGCAACCGGCGGAGCCGTAGGATCAGTTGAGGCGATCCGCAACCGACCAAGCAGGTAACAACGCAGCATAGATTCGGCCTGGCTTAGGGTACATAGCGGTCAACAGCATAAAAGGGCACAACGTAGACGAAAATGGTGCAGTGAGCGGCATTTTACCACATAGAGTCAAGCCTTGCAATCAGCAATTGGTGATCGGGTGCGCTGCATCTTTTTGCGCCCTCCGACCTGCTAAGACACCGATCCCGCCCCGCGCAGCACCGCCAGTTCGAGCTGGGCCTGCTGGCGCTCATGGTCGAACATTTCGCCGACCGAGCCACCGCGGTGGACACGGTGAATCGCCTCGCCCAGCAAGGGCGCGATGCTGAGGACGCTGATCTTGGGGTCGGCCTTTTCGGGCGGGATCGGCACGCTGTCGGTGCAGACCAGTTCGCGGATCGGACTGGCCTGGAGCCGTTCAAGGGCCGGGCCGCTGAGAATGGGGTGGACGCAGCAGGCATAGACCGATTCGGCCCCCTGCTCCATTACCTGGGCGGCGGCCTGGACCATCGTGCCGGCGGTGTCCACCTCGTCGTCTACCAGGATCGCCTGCGCGTCCCGCACGCTGCCGATCACGTTGAGGGCTTGGCTGCGGCCATCATTGCCGGATAGGCGGCGTTTTTCGATGATCGCCAACGGCACACCGAGCAATTCGGCGAAATTGCGCGCGCGCTTGGCGTTGCCGATGTCGGTGGAAACGACCACCGGGTTGGGCAAGGCTTTCTGCCGGAAATGCTGGGCCAGCAGGTAGACGGCGGTCAGTTCGTCCAGGGGGATGTTGAAAAAGCCCTGGATCTGGCCGGCGTGCAGGTCCACCGTCAGCACGCGATTGGCCCCGGCCACGGTGATCATGTCGGCGATCAGGCGGGCGGTGATCGGCACGCGCGGCTGGTCCTTCTTGTCGGTGCGCCCATAAGCGTAATAGGGCAACACCGCCGTGATCTGGGCTGCCGAAGCCCGCTTGGCCGCATCAATCATGATCAGCAGTTCCATGATCGAGCGGTTGACCGGGCTGGACGTGGGTTGGATGATATAGACATCGGCGGCGCGCACGCTTTCGTTCAGCTTGACAAAGATATTCTCATTGCTGAACGAAAACACATCGGCCTTGCCCAACGGCACGCCGCAATAGGCCGCGATGTCGGCCGCCAGCCGGGGGTTGGCGTTGCCGGAAAAGATCACCAGTTCGTTATTGGCTCCGTACATGGTCCTCACCGGGGGGGGAGGCCGGGTCCGGCGTGGCGGACTCGGCGAGCGGTAGGTCAGCCAGCGCGGCGAGACCGGCCTGGGCGGCGGCCTGTTCGGCTTGGCGTTTGTTGCGGCCCACGCCCTGGCCCAGCCGGCGATCCGCCGCCCAGACTTCGACGGTGAAGCGGCGGTCATGGTCCGGCCCGCGCACCTCGGCCAAGCGATAGTCGGGGTGGCGGTTCAGGCGCGTCTGGACGGCGTGTTGCAGGTCGCTTTTGTAGTCGCCCGCGACGATGGCCTGCACCGCCGCGTCGGGCGTGATCGCCAACAGGCGGCCTAACACACGGTCGGCGGCCCGCACGCCCCCATCCTGATACACAGCCCCGATCAACGCCTCCATCGCGCGGCCCACGATGCGGGCGCTCGTCCGGCCGCCGTGGGCATCATCGCCCTTGCTCAGATAGAGATAGCGGCCCAAGTCAAGCGCGGTGCCCCAAGCCGTCAGCCGTTCCAGGCGCACCAACGCGCCGCGCAGATGGGTCAGTTGGCCCTCGTTGTGTTCCGGGTAGCGGGTATAGAGCCGCCGCGTGACCAGGAAGCCCAGCACCGCGTCGCCCAGGAACTCTAACCGCTCATTCGACTCGGCCACGCCTGCGCCCACATCATGTAGATAGGAGCGATGGACCAGCGCCGTGCGGAGCAGTGCGGGGTGCCGGAACGCATAGCCCAGCGCCGCTTCCAACGGAGCCGGCGCGGCTCCCGGCGACCCCAGGCCGGGGTCCATTAGCCCGCCAGCGCCGCGTTCAGGTCCACGCCGGCCAGGGTCGCGGTGCGCTCCATACCGGGCCAGTCCAGCGTGACATGATAGCGGTAATGACCCTCCGCAAGCTCCTCGGTGTCCACCGTCGCCAGCAGCGGCTTGACCAAGAAGCGGATCAGCGCGTCGGCCATCGTGTTCTGCGCGGGGTCGGCATCGTCAAACGCCACGGCCCCCCCACTCTCGCGCGTCGCGGCGACCTGGCGCAAGCCGGCGACAAAGGACGGGAACAGCCGTTCGGCGGCCTCTTCCTCGGTTTGCACGTTATGGCTCGCTATCGCGGCCGGCTGATCGCCGGGGTCGAGGGCGCGGGCGGCAAACTCGGCCTGTTTTTCTTCCATCGTCGCCAAGCGGCTATGGATAATAAAGTTCAAGAGGGTTCGGGCGGCTGCGTCGGGCATCGGTTACTCCTCGCTAGCGGGCTTACAACGGTCAGACTTCCGGGTAGTGGCTTTCGCCCACACCCTCTGTATTGTATGGGTGAGGTGAAGGTTTGTCAATTGCGCGGACCGCCGACCTCACCCCCCAACCCCCTCTCCTACGAAGAGAGGGGGAGTCTAGGGGTCAGCGATCTCGCCCCCCATTTGCCGCTTCACCCGGTCCTAACTCCCCATCTCTTCGTAGGAGAGGGGAAGTCTAGGGGTCAGCGATCTCGCCCCCCATTTGCCGCTTCGCCCGGTCCTAACTCCCCCTCTCTTCGTAGGAGAGGGGGTTGGGGGGTGAGGTCGGTACCGTAGCCACCCGCCGGGCCGCTCGCAGCATCCATATGAGGCAGCCGAGCAAGGCCAGCGCCGCATAGAACTTGTACGACAGGCCCAGCTTCCAGGGACCGCCCAGGTTCAGGCCGGGCCAGACGAGCGGAAAGCTGCCCCCGGCCAAGCCCACCGCCGCACCACCCAGCGCCACCAGCACCGCCGTCAGCGGGCGGCGCGCCGTGGCCCACCACGCGCTGCCCAGGTCTTCCAGCACGAACAAGGCCACACCCAACGGCAACAGCAGCAGGGTCAGATAATGATACCAAGCGTTAGGCAAGATCATAAAGCTGACGGCGGTGGTCAGCGCGAAGCCCAGCGCATAGGCGGCGGACGTGCGTGGCACGCGCCGCAGCGATCCACCGCCAATCGCCCAAGCACTTACGACCAACAACCCCAATGCCCAGGCCGTCGTCCCCACGCTGACCAATGTGGAACGCCAACCCAGATTGGCCGGGAAGGGCACCAAATCAAAGCGGTCAATCAGCAGCCGGCCTAAGAAGCCGCCGAAGTTGACGTTCTCCACCCAAGCCGTGGCCCCGTTGCCGGCGATCAGCACTTGGGTGACAAATAGCTGCCAGGGGGCGAGACCAGTAAAAGGCAGGCTGCCCAGCAGCAGCGCGCCACCAGCCAGCGCACAGCCCGCCAAGGCCCGCCAGTCGCGGCGCAACAGCAGGTAGAGCAGCAACAGCGCCGGATAGACCTTGAAGCCGATTGCCAGCGCCAGTGGCAGGCCGGCCCAGGCCGGGTGCCCGCTCCGCAAGGCGAGGTAGGTTAAGGCGATCAGGCCCAGCAAGGCAAGGTCCATCTGGCCGTAAATCAGCGTGTCCAGCACCGGCTGGAACAGCAGGGCCAGCGCGCCGAACAGCAGCGCCGCCGGCGCAGCCTCGCCCCAGCGCCGCCCATGTGCCCGCGTCACCGCCCAGACCGCCGTCGCCAGCGCCGCGAGGTTCAGCCCGTTCCACACCTCCAGCGCCGTCCGCAGCGGCAGGCGGGCCAGCGGAGTCAGCAGCAACGCGAACAGCGGTGGGTACTTATACCACGGCCCCAGCGGATCGGCGCGCAGATCGGCCAATTGATAGAGCGGCTGCCCGTCCAGAATGCGCCCCGCCGCCCGGTAGAAGGTCACAAAATCATCGGGCAACGGCTTGCGCGCCAAAAACACCACGCCCGCCGTGAAACTCGCCAGCGCATAGCCGACCAGCACGGCGAGGGTCAAGGCCAGGACGACCTCTCCCCCAGCCCCTCCCCTACGAAGGGAGGGGAGATCAGAGCCGTTAGCTCCCTCTTCCTCTTCAGAGAAGGGAGCGCAGAGATCAGAGCCGTTAGCTCCCCCTTCCTTCGTAGGGAAGGGGACGGGGAGATCAGAGCCGTTAGCTCCCCCTTCCTTCGTAGGGAAGGGGGCAGGGGGGTTAGGTCCGTCCTCGCCCCCTTCCTCCATAGGGAAGGGGGCGAGGACGTTAGGTCCGTACCGCCGCAACGTGGCGCGCAGGGTGTAAACCCCGCTGTAGCCCAACGCGGCGAAGAGAGCGAGATACGAGGCATAGGGCGTGACCAGCAGCGGGGCGGCGGCGATCAGGCCGCCGAGGAGCAGAGCGGCCAGGGTGGTCAATGCCCCGGCCCCTCGCAACGGCCACGCCATGCGCGCTGTGGCATACAGCAGGGTCAGCGCAGCGGTGAGCCAGAGCAGGGTCAAGGGCGCGGGCAGGCGGGGTCCAACGGGATCAAGCGTCACGCGGTCCACGGCCAGAGCTAGATCGCGGTTTTCGCCCGGCGGACGATAGGCGGCGATGGCGAGGTCCAGTTGCAGATCGCCGCTAGGCAGCGCGTGGGCCGGCACGAGGAAAGTGTAGGTATGGAAATCGGGGTCGGCGGCAGGCACCGCCAGCACCGTTTCGCCGCCAACTCGGATCGTCAGCGGCACCGGGCCGTGCGGGCGCGCTCCGGCCGCCGCCACCAGCGTCACCCGCCAGTCCGCCACGCCCAGGCCGGGCAAGTGGATGTCGCTATCCTGCGTACTCCAGCGATAATCACGGCTGGGGTTCGACTCCGGCCCCTCAAAGGCGGTCAGGTAAATCTCATCGGGCGGGCCAATATCCACGCGGATCGGCCCCGGCGCTTGCCACGCCACGCTCAACGCCGCCAGCGTTAAGATGACCACAATGAGCAATTCGCGCTTAAAAGGGGTCATAGACCGTCACGGAAATGCCCTTAGCGGCTAACTCCGTCTCAATGATCGCGGCAATCTCGTCCCAGTTGCCGCCGGCCAAACTCCAGCCGAGGCGCGGCACATGAACCGTCGCACCGTGCAAGCGGGCAAACGCCGCCACGCGCGCCAATCCGGCGTGTACCGCATCATAGCGGATCGGCGGCAGCCCGTCCACCGGACGCACGCCCTGTTGCCCGATCAGGTTCGCCACCCACAGGTCGGGCGCAACCAGCACAAACTGCACCGCGCCGGGCGCAAACGGCACGGCCAGCGCGCCGCTGTGCCAAGCCACATACTGGCTACGCGCCTGCGGCCAGCGCCGCGCCAATAGCGGCATAAATCCGGTCGCCCACAGACCCAGATCGTTGCAGAGATGGACGATCACGGCGGCCCCGGCACTATCGGGCACGGTCGCATCGCCGCCCACATACTCAATCGCCATACGCCATCCTCAAACGCACGCCGGTGTCGAGGGGCCAAGCCGGCGACCCTGTCGCACCATGCCGACACTCCACACCGCTACGGTGACGGCAAACAGCAGGACGTTGGCGGCGGCCAGCGCCACAGTACTATCGAAGCCGGCGATCAGACGGGGCAACGGTGCAGGCACGCCTTTGCCGAAGCCGTAGAACAACAGCAGGTTCAGCCCCACGATGACCGTCAGCAAGCTATACAGGATCGCCAGAGGGCGGGTCAGCGCGGGGGCGACCCCAGCCGCCGCCAAGCCGGCCAGCGCCAGGACCAACGGCAAGGCGGGCAAGAGGTGATTCTCGTGGATCGAGGGCAGCAGCATGGTCGCGGCGTAGAGTTGCAGTGGCAGCAGGGCCACATCGGGCAGGCCGAGCGGGGCACCTGCGGGGTGCCCGCGCCGTCCCCAGGCCCAGATCAGGCCGGTGATGACCACAAAGGCCAGGAACAACCCCTCGCCCCAAGCATCAAGATCGGCCACGCCTCGGTCGCGGATCAGCGACGAGGGCACGATGGCGACTCGCACGCCCGGCCCTTTGCCTTCGGCGTGCCACTCCCACACATAGGACCAGAGCCACCAGAGGTTCGCCTGGTTAGCCGACAGGTAATCCTCTTGCGTGTTGACACGCAGCCCGGCGACTACCCCCAGCGCCGTCCCACCGGCCAGGAACGGACTCCAGCACAGGCCGATGACCGCTAGCGCCGCCGTGCCGTAGCCCAGCAGCCGGGGTAGGCTACGCGGCAAGCTGAGAATCGCCAACGCCGGGCCGACAAATGCGCCCTGCAATTTGAGCATCCAGGCCAGCCCCCAGGCCGCCCAGCCCACGCCGAAGCGGTCGAGCACCAGCGCCGCCAACGCCCCCAGCAACGGCAGGATAAACAGCGCATCCAGGTAGCCCAACACGGACCCTGCCAGGATCACGGTGGGATTGCACCAATAGGCCAGGGCGGTGATCCAGGCCAGGGCGGGGCGCTCCGGCCCGCTGCGCCGCCGCACCAGCGCGAACAGCAGCCACGCCGCCAGCGCATCGGCCAGCACTAACGGCGTTTTGAGCAACACATTGAACGCGGGGCGGTCGGCAAAATCGGGTGCAATCAACCCCCGGTAGAGCCAGCCGATGCCGCCCAGCACGGCCGGCATCGCCGGCGGGTAGTCCGTTGGCACCGACACGCGATTGTAGCTGTTGTTGCCGGCCAGCAGCACGCCCTGGCGCACCAAATCGAGATTGTGCAGCGTCAGCGCCGGGATCTGCCGCCGACCGGCAATCGGATAAACCTGGGCCAGCCCGTGCGTAGCGACGGTGTACGCCCAAACTTTCCAGACCGGCACATCCCCCGTGCCAAGCAGTGATAGTCCCGGCAGGCGCAGCGCCAGCCCCAGCAGGAGCAGCCCCACCACCAACGCGGGACGGACGGGGACAGTCGTGCGAGCAAGGGTCGCAGGAGCCACAGTCAGCCTCACCTATTCGTCTACATGGATACAATCACCGCAATGTGATCGCCCTGATTATAGAAAAGTGTGCCGTTCCGCGCAAGGTGAGACGTTAGGGGTCAGGGCGTTAGAGTGTAGGCGCGCAATTCATTGCGCCGTCCCCTGCCCCTGTAGCGCGCAATTCATTGCGCCGTCCCCTGCCCCTGTAGGCGCGCAATTCATTGCGCGCCGGTCACAATTCGGCGGGCAGCGCGCGCGGAACTAGCCAACGTGTACCCGCACCCAGCAAGGCGGCCATCATTGGCACCAGGGGCACCAACCAGACGGCGCGCACGTTGGCCCAACTGTTGGGATAGGGCAGGTGCCAACCGGCGCGGGCAGCCCACGCCTGGCCCAACGGGATGCCCACCCCCAACAGCAGCCCCCAGAGGATCGCGCCGCGCGGGCGGGCGAAGCCCAGTGCCGCCGCTACGAGGATCATGGGCAAAGCGACAACGCCGGTTTCGTCGGTATGCAGGTTCACGTAGGCCACGATCAGGGCCAGGATCAGGGTCACGGGCCACGGCCACAACCAGGCCAGCCGCGTAGCAGGGGTCATGGATCGGTTCCTTTCGCGCCAAGCACTGAGGTGTTCGCGCAGACCCGTCGCCGCCAGGTCGCGCACCGTATGGCTCCACAGGAGCCCTAAGCCGCAGCTACCGCGCTGCCTATAGGCAGCACAACTGCAATCCTGGAACAGTTGGACCATCAGCAGGCCGTAGGCGTGCCGAAACCCAGCCGGGTAGATCCCCAGCAACCGGCGGTAAACCCACACCGACAGCACGACCGACCACGCGGGGCGGTTCATAGCGCATCGCCGGCGGGCAGCAGCCGCTTGGCCTGCGCTACGCCGACCAGCCGCGCCAGCCGCCCCGCTTCCGCCGCCGCCACCTGCCGCCCCAGCGCGGTCAGCCGGTAGTAGCGCCGCCGCTCATCGTCAAGCACCGGGTCGGGGCGCTCGTCCGACTCCACGATCAGTCCGGCAGCCAGCATCCGCTTGATCGTGCCATAGAGCGTGCCCGGCCCCAGCCGCATCTGCCCCGCCGTGCGCGCCGCCACCTCTTGCATGATGCCGTAGCCATGCCGTTCGCTGTCGGCCAGCGCCAGCGCGATGTGGAATACCGCCGGGGTCAACGGCGACCACGCCAGGGGATCAGGGTCTGTTGTCGTCATCGGTCTCCTTTACGGTCCGTAGCAGATATATCCATCTCTGATATAATAGCAGCAAACAGCGTAGCTGTCAAGCCCCCCGCATTGCCGCGCATAAGACGGATTGCACCACAGAGACACGAAGTACACGAAGCGTTGAAAAGCGTGCATCTTTCGTGCGCTTCGTGCCTGCGCGGTGAACAAGATGGTTGCGAAGGGTAAGATGCCCAATGAGTCTGTGCAGCGTGAGTAGCTACCGCGACAGCGTCCAATACCCGCCCGTCGCCGCCGGCAGCCAGCGCCAACCAGGGGGCGCAGCCAGGTCGCCGCGCAGGGCCACGACGGGGCGGGTGGCGGCGGCGCGTCCGATCAGCGTCGCAAAATCGGGGTCGCCGGCCAGGGCGGGGGCGAAGTCGGGGGCATGGGTCTGGAGATTGGCGCGAAACCAGCCTGCGCCCAGCAGTTGCACCGAGAGCGGCAGCAGGTCGGCCCGGCGGGCGGTCACGTAGCGGGCATACCAAAGGGTGAATAGCTCATCATCTGCCGCAGTCAGCACGACCGCGTGGGGGGGCAGGGTGTCCATGCGGGCCAGGAAAGCGTCGCTGGTGGCTTGGCCGGCAGGGGTGCGGGCTTGCGCGTCGATCCAGGACCAAGCCACCGCGCCCAGCGCCACGTTCGCCACCAGCAGTGCCGCGACCAAAGCCAGCCGCGGCCGCGTCAGCCCAGCCGCCAACCACACGCCGATTCCCTCGCCCAGCCGGATCGCCACGATGGGCAACACCGCCAGCCCATAGACATAGGTATTATCGGCTACATACACGGCCAATGCAGCACAGGTGAATACGACCGCCAGGGCACCAGTCACCGCCCATGGACGGTCGCCGACCCAGGCGCGCCGCCAACCCAGCGCGACCCAGGCCAACGCCGGGCCAAACGCGCCGACCGTCAGCAGCAGCGCCGCCGTCGCCGCCCGCTCACCCATCACCGCCAGGGTGCCGTGGAACAGCAGGCCGTGGTAGTCGGAGCCGCTCACCAGTGCCCAGAAGCCGGCCCAGTCGGCGGGGTGGTGCCAATCGCTCATCGGCGCGGACCCGGCGCGTAGCGGCAGCAGCAGCCAGGGGGTCAACCCCGCCAGGAACAGCAGCAGCGGCCCGCGTACCCGCCCCGCCACCCGCTCCGGCGGCGGCGCGTGCGCCTGGAGAAACGGGCTGACAGCCACCGCGCTCGGCACCAGCAGATCAAGCCAGGCCCAGGTCAGCATGACCCAGGCCGCCACCACCGCGATCAGCCCCGCTAGGTGGTGCGTGATCAGCAAGCCACTGACCAAGGCCAAGCCCAGCAGCGGCGGCCCGCCCCGTTCGCCTGCCCGCAAGCGCGCCATCGCCCGCCGCGCCAGCAGGATGACCGCCGCCCCGCCCAGCGCCAGGGGCGCATAGACCTCAGTGATCGTCGCCTGGGTCCACAGCAGCGGCGCAGCGGCGAGGCTTAACCCGGCCCCGACCCCCGCAACCTCAGCCACCCGATCCGCTGGGCCGTCCCGCCGTAGCGCGTCCACCACGGCCCCGGCCACAAGCGCCGCCGCCCCTGCGCCGGCCAGCGCCGAGAGCACGTTCATGCGCCAAGCCGGGTCGCCCCAGGGGATCAGCAGGAACAGCCGGCCCAACAACGTGTAGAGGGGGTAACCAGGGGGATGCGGAATACCCCAGTTCCAGGCGGCGGTAATCAGATCACCGCCATCTGCGCCGCCGGCCCGCCAAGTGAGACCGGGGGCCAGCGTGGGTAGATACAGCAGCAACGCACCCGCCGCCGCGATCAGAGGGGCGCGCATTTAGCCGACCGCCACCCCGCGCACGTTCGCGCCAAACTCGCTCAAGCGCAGATAGGCCAGCCGCCGTGCCCCGCCGCTCAGGTCAGGCTCTTCCGCAATATAGCCGCCCAGCAGATGCTCGGCCTTCTGCCAGACCTTGCCCAACACAGCAGCAGCGCGGGCGGCATCTTGCGCGGCTAGGCCGGCCGCCAACCGCTGTAGCGCAGCAGGCGTGGCGCTAAACGCTTCCGCGTCAAAGTCGGCGGCCACCGCTTGGACTAGCTCCGCGACCGTGTCGGCCGGAGGGGTCAAGCCGTGCCCCTTAATCTCGCCTGCCAGCCGCTCGTTCACCTCAGCCTGGTGCTGTTCCAAGAAATAGGACAGCCATTCGTTTGTTTTCACCCCCCCACCCCCTCGACCCTAGACTCTGCCGGGCCAATGTCTCCCGACCATGATAGGCAACACCGGCGAGCAAATTGCTGCGGTGGCCCGCGCCGACTTCGCCGCCGCCGGCTATGGCGGGTACTTCCTGCATCGCCTGGGGCACGGCATCGGGCTGGACGGCCATGAGCCACCCTACGTGGTGCAGGGCAACAACGTGCCGCTGGTGGCGGGTAACGCCGTCACTATCGAGCCGGGCCTTTACCTGCGTAGGCAGTTCGGCGTGCATATCGAAGATACCGTGGCGCTGAGGGCCGAGGGCTCCCAGCGCATGAACAACGCGCCGTGCGAACTAATGATTGTGCATTAGTGCAGCAGGTCGCGGGCCGCCGCCAGGGCACTCAGTCCGCCGCCGATCAGCGCGCCGCCGGCTAGGCGCCGGCCGCGGGCCAGAGCTACGGTGCCTGCGGATGCCGCCGCGAGGCCGAGCGCGCCGTCAATGCGCCGGATCAGCGCGTCGGCCGCGGCTTCGCTACGCCCTTGTTCGACCAGCGTCCACTTGAGGATAGTGCCTCCGTCCACGAAAGGCAGCGGCAGCAAGCTGGCCGGGACGAGGAAGCCGTTGCCGACACAGAACAGGTCGGCCAGTTCGCGGGCGAACGAATCCCGCGGCGTGGCCCGGCGCACGAGCAGCCCACCCAGCAGGGCCAGCGCGTTGAATAGGATCCCGCCGAGGGCGCGCATACGATGGGTGTGTGGCGGGACGGTGTTGTTGGCGTAGAGCGTACGCGGCATACCGACAGCGTACAGAATCGTATCCATTGGCGCACCCGCGTAGCGGGCGCTGACGGTATGACCCCAGAAATGCACGAAGTCGGGAAGCAAGGCAATGGGCAGGGTCAGGGCACCGGCCAGCAGTCGGGCCGGCCACGACCGCTGTGGCCGCCGCTTGCCGGCCAGCCAAGCCAATACGCCCCAGATAAGGGCGATTTGCGCCCAAGCTGCGGGTGGCACTTTGACCGGCACCCCATTGACCCGAAATAGTGTCGGCGCGTTGGAGTCTATACGAAGAGTATTCATCGTGCTCCTATACCTGCCTAGTGGTGGATACGGAACTTGACCTTCAGTGTGCAGGATCTCGGATCGTAGTCTGCCGCTAAGATCACGCTCGAATCACACGGTTCACGTTACAGAGCGATCCCCTCTTGGGGCCATTATACGCTGCCCTGCCCACCCTGTCCAGATTCCACGGGAAGCGGACAGGGCTTATGCAAAGTCCTATGGGTGTAGTCGCGCACGGCTGTGCG